>NZ_JBJZOG010000004.1:0-152639 GCF_047200535.1 Micromonospora mangrovicola
CCGGGAGGTCCCTCCCGGCCCCGATCGGCGCGCGGTACCCCCTACCGCCACCGCTTCCGGGCGGCCGGCCGGCCCGGACCCTCCGCCACCGCCTCGGTGCGCAGCAGGCGGCGCATCCGCAGCAGCAGCCCGGCACCAAGGAACACCAGCAGGCCGCCGAGGAGGAAGGCGGCCTGGACCACGCCGAAGCCGCCCGAGGAGGAGACCGCCCGGCCGGCCGCGCCGGGCGGCGGCAGCTCGGCCACCGCCTCGCCGCCCGGCGGGGCGTCCGCCGGGTCCCCGGTCGCCGGTTCCTCCGTCGCCGGGCCGGTCGGCTCGGCGGCGCCCGCCGTCGGCTCCGGCGCCACCTCGGTCGGGTCGGCCCCGGCGCCCTCCCCCACCACCTGCCGGGAGGCGCTCCGCCGGGCCAGCAGTCGCAGGCTCTGGTCGTACGCCTCGGCGGCGAAGCTCACCCGGCCCCGGGTGACGTCCTCGGCGAAGGCCACCCGGTAGCGGGCGGTGACCGTGCGGCCCGGACAGAGCAGGCCCGGATCCAACTCCCGGTCCGTCAACCGGGCCACGTCCCCCTCGGTCCGGATCTCCAGCGGGAACGACCCGCTCTCCTCCACCCGGTCCACCTTGACCTGGTCCAGCCGCAGGCCCTGCACCTCCAGCAGCATCGACCAGCGCACCCTGACACAGCCGCCGCCGTCGGACCGGGACACCACCGCGGAGAGCGTCTCCACCCGGTCACCGGCGATGAACTCGTCCGGCAGGCCGCTCAGTTCGGTGGAGAACGCGGCCGCCGCCCCGGCCGGCGCGGCCACACCGAGGCCCGCCCCGGACAGGCAGGTCAACACCACTCCGATCCGCAGCGCGTACCGCCACCCGTTCACCACCGCCCCGCCCTCCCGTCGGTCGCGTCCACCGGGAACGCTATGAGCGTCACCGACCGGCCGGTAGACGGGCGTGTTCGCACGGACCGCCAACCGCGAGGGCCGTTATCACGGACAGTGGTGAACCACTCACGGCCACCCCGCGACACGCCCGGGATCGCCGGCGGGCGGCAGCCCGGCGTACGACAGAATCACCGGGTGTCCGACCTGTCCGCGGCCTTCGTCCGGCTGCACGCCCGACTCGCGCCGGTCGCCTTCGTCCCCGAGGTGCGGCTGCACCAGGCCGACGAGCCGATCGGCCTCTGGGAACTGACCGAGGGCGAGTTCCGCAGCGCCCAACCCCCACCGTTCTGGGCCTTCGCCTGGGCCGGCGGGCAGGCGCTCGCCCGCTACGTCACCGACCGTCCCGAGCTGGTCGCCGGCCGGCGGGTGCTCGACCTCGCCTCCGGCTCCGGTCTGGTCGCCATCGCCGCCGCCCGCGCCGGCGCGGCCGCCGTGCGGGCCGTCGAGGTCGACGAGCGGGCCGTCGCGGCCGTCGCGCTCAACGCCGAGGCCAACGGGGTACGCGTCGACGCCGAACTCGGCGACATCCTGGACGGCGACGCCGGCCACGCCGAGGTGGTCCTCGCCGGGGACGTCTTCTACAGCGACGCGATGGCCCGGCGGATGCTGCGCTTCCTGCTCCGGGCCGCGCGGTCCGGGGCCCGGGTGCTGGTCGGCGACCCGGGCCGGGCGTTCCTGCCCCGCGAGCGCTTCCACGAGCTGGCCGCGTACGACGTGCCGGTGACCGAGGCGCTGGAGAGCATGCGGGTGAAGCACACCACCGTCTGGGAGCTGGATCCGGCTCCGCCGGGAGCCGCCCGCTAGCGTGTCGCCGTGCTGTTCCGGGGCTGGGGGGAGTCCGTCGACGGTCCGTGGCCGGACGTGGCGACCGTGGTCGACCACGTCGGCGTGCCGCACCTGGTGGTGACCCGGCACGCCCTGGTCCGGCGGCTGCTCACCGACCCGGAGACGTTCCGGCCGGACAACGCCCTCGACGCGGTGACGCCGATCCCGGTGGCCGCCCTGCGGGTCCTGGCCGGCCACCGGTTCCGGCTGCCACCGACGCTGGCCAACAACTCGTCGGCCAGCCACCCGGAGATCCGGGCCATCGTCGCCGACGCGCTGCACCCCGACCGGGTGGCCGCACAGCAGCCCTGGCTGACCGACCTGGTCCGGCAGCGGGTGATCCGGCTCGCCACCGCCCTCGACGCGGGCGAGCCGGTCGACCTGTACGCCGAACTCGCCGCCGACCTGCCGCTGCTGGTGCTGGCCCGGCTGGTGGAGCTGCCGGACGCCCCGGTCGGCGCGGTCAAGGACTTCGCCCGCGCCGCGCTGGAGCTGTTCTGGGCCCCGCTGGACGGGGCGCGGCAGCTCGCCCTCGCCGCCGAGGTGGGGCGGTTCCACACCGTGCTGCGCGCCTTCGCCGCCACCGGCGGCGGGCTGGCCGCCCGGCTGCGGGCCGCCGGGCACTCCCCCGACGTGGTGGTCGGCGCGCTCTTCTTCCTGCTGGTCGCCGGCCAGGAGACCACCTCGCAGTTCCTCACCCTGCTGCTGCACCGGCTGGTCGGCGAACCGGAGGTCCGGGCCGGGCTGCGCGGCGGCGAGGTCACGGTCGCCGACGTGGTCGAGGAGGGGCTGCGACTGGAGCCGCCGATCGTCACCTGGCGCCGGGTCGCCGCGGTCGACACCACGCTGGGCGGGACCGCCGTCCCGGCCGGCACCAGCATCGTGGCGTGGCTGGCCCGGGCCGGCCGCGACGCGGCGGTGGTCGCCGCGCCGGACGAGTTCCGGCCCGGGCAGCGCGGCTCCCGCCGGCACCTGGCCTTCGGGGCGGGGGCGCACCGGTGCGTGGGCGCACAGCTGGCCCGGATGGAGGCGGCGGTGGTCGTCGCCGAGGCGGCGGAGCTGCTCGACGGGGTGACGGTGGTCCGCCCGCCGTGGTGCCCGGACAACCTCACCTTCCGGATGCCCGACGCGTTCGTGATCCGCCGGGCCTGACCCGCGCCGGTGGAGGCCCGGACCTTCCCTGCGGGCCCGACGACCTGACAAAAGTCAGGGCGGACCGCCGCCGATCGGCGGCGGCGCGACCACCGCCCCGCTCCCTACCGTCGGCGCATGATCACATTGCGTGGGTTGACGAAACGGTTCGGGACGACGACCGCGGTCGACAATCTCACCGTCGAAGTCGGGCCGGGACAGGTGACCGGCTTCCTCGGCCCCAACGGCGCCGGCAAGTCCACCACCATGCGGATGGTGCTCGGGCTGGACCAGCCGACCGCCGGCCAGGCCCTGGTCAACGGCCGGCCCTACCGGACGTTGCGGCACCCGCTGTACGAGGTGGGCGCGCTGCTGGAGGCCACCGGCATCCACCCGACCCGCCCCGCCCGGGCGCACCTGCGCGCCATGGCCCACAGCAACGGCATCCCGGCCCGCCGGGTCGACGAGGTGCTCGACCTCGTCGGGCTGGACGAAGGCGCCGCCGCCAAGCCGGGACGGGCACTGTCGCTGGGTATGGGCCAGCGGCTCGGCATCGCCGGGGCGCTGCTCGGCGACCCGCCGGTGCTGCTCCTCGACGAGCCGGTCAACGGCCTCGACCCGGACGGCGTGCGCTGGATTCGCCGGCTCAGCCGGAGCCTCGCCGCCGAGGGACGAACCGTGCTGATCTCCAGCCATCTGATGAGCGAGATGCAGCAGACCGCCGACCGGGTGGTGGTGCTGGGGCGCGGCCGGCTGATCGCCGACGCGCCGTTGGCCGAGCTGATCGCCGCCCGCCCGGTCGCCTCGGTCCGGGTACGCGCCGCCGAGCCGGCCGACCTGGCGACGCTGGGAGCAAGGCTGACCGCCGAGGGGGCGACCGTGGCGCCGGAGGGCGACGGGCTGACCGTCACCGGCGCCACCGCCGCCCGCGTCGGCGACCTGGCGTACGAGCTGGGGGTCCGGGTGCACGAACTGACCCCGGCGGCCGCCTCGCTCGAGGAGGCGTTCCTGGAACTCACCGCCGACAGCGTCGAGTACGCTGCCGGCCCGAACGGAGGCGGGACCCGATGACCGCCCTGCCCACCGCCGCCCCAACCCGGCCGGCCGGCCGGCTCGCTCCGACCAGCGGCCCGTTCACCGGGGCGGTGGCCGCCGAATGGACCAAGCTCTGGTCTGTCCGGTCCACCTGGTGGACGGTGCTGGCGGGGGCGCTGACCATGGCCGCCACCGCCGCCCAGCTCGCCATCTATGCGGTCAACGACAACACCGACGACGACCCGACGGTGAACCCGGGCATCGTCGGAGCCGGCGAGATCGTGACCGGCTCGCTGGAACTGACCCAGTACGTCGTGCTCGCCCTCGGGCTGTTCGCCATCACCAGCGAGTACGCCACCGGCACGATCCGCACCACGCTGCGCTGCACCCCGTCTCGGGGGCGGGTGCTGCTGGCCAAGGCGGTCGTGGTCGGCGCGGCGACGTTCCTCGTCGGGCTGCTGCTCGGCGGGATCGGCGCGGCGGCGGCCCGGCCGGTGCTGGGCGAGTGGGGGCGCGCCCCGTTGGGCGCGACGGCGCGCGACGTGGTCGCCTCGGCGGCGTACCTGGCGCTGGTGGGGGTGCTGGCGCTGGGCCTGGCGGCGGCGCTGCGCGGCGCGGTGCTCACCCTGACCGTGCTCCTCGCCCTGCTGATGATCGTGCCGCTGTCGTTGCAGGAGCCGGGGATCGCCGTGCTGACCCGGATCGCCGACGCCTTTCCCGGGGTGGCCGGCAACCACTTCCTGACCGGGGACACCGAGCCGTACCCGGCGGCCGTGGGGCTGCTGCTGCTCGCCGGCTGGACGGCTGCGGCGCTGGCCCTCGGCAGGTGGGCGATGGCCCGCCGCGACGCGTGAACACCGGGGCGCGGGTGGTCAGGCGCCCCGCGTGAACCCCGGGGCGGGGCTGGTCAGCCGGTCGGGCGGAACCAGCCCCGCCTCGTACGCGAGGATCGCCGCCTGCACCCGGTTGCGCACGTCGAGCCGGGTGAAAATGCTGGTCAGGTAGCTCTTCACGGTGCCCTCGACCAGGTGGAGGCGGCGAGCGATCTCGGCGTTGGACAGTCCCGCCCCGACCAGCGCCAGTACCTCCCGTTCCCGGTCGGTCAGGCCGGCCAGCCGGTCCCGGGCACCCGGGGCCCGGGCCATCCGCCCGCCGCTCAGCTCGATCACCCGGCGGGCCACCCGGGGCGACAGGTACGCCCCGCCGTCGGCCACCGCCCGGATGCCGGCGAGCAGCTCCCGCGGGTCGCCCGACTTGAGCAGGAAGCCGCTCGCCCCGTGCCCGAGCGACCGGGCGATCAGGTCGTCCTCGCCGAACGTGGTGAGCATGACCGTGGCGGTCCCCGGCACCAGCCGGCGGATCTCCGCCGCCGCGCCGATCCCGTCCCACCGCGGCATCCGGATGTCCAGCAGCGCCACCCGCGGCCGGTGGGCGCGGACCAGCTCGACGGCGGCCCGGCCGTCCCCGGCCTCGCCGACCACCTCGATACCGGGATCGGCGGCCAGGATGGCGCGTACCCCCGCCCGGACCATCGCCTCGTCGTCGGCGAGCACTACCCGCAGGGGTCTTCCGTGGTCGTCGGTCACCGTGCGATCCGCTCCTTGCTCACCAGATGGCCGTCGGAGAAGCAGAGCCGCCAGGTCGGCTCCGCAAAGGGAAAGTTGCCGTCGGTGTAGAACTCGCAGCCAGCGGGGGCATCCGCCGTCGGCGGCTCCGCCTGCCGCTCGGGCAGCCCGAGGCGGTCCCGGGCGTCGCCGACGCGCAGCCGCTCGTACCCGGACCGGTCGAGCACGGCGCCCGCCGTGGCGAGCGGGTAGTAGACCAGGCCGAGCACCAGCCCGAGGACGGCCGGGGCACCGAACGCCGCCAGCAGGCTGCGCCGGACCCCCCGCCGGGCGTCCCGCAGCCGCCGCGCCGCCTCGGCCGGGCGGTCGTACGCGACCCGGCCGGCGACGAGTTCGCCGTCGTCGAACTCCCCCACTGTGGAGCGGGCCGGCGAGCTGACCGCCGGCACCCGGGCGCCGGTGACGTCGCCCGACGCCTCGGCCGTCGCGGGATTGCCTGCCGGCACTTCGCTCAACGCCGTCGGGACGGCGGGGCCGGAGGTCAGCGGCAGCCGCGCGGACACCACGAAGCCGCCATCCCGCGGCCCCGCGTCCAGGACACCCCCGGCGAGGCGTACCCGCTCGCGCAACGCGAGCAGCCCGGAGCCGTGCGACGCCGGCCCGGGCAACGGACCAGCCGGCGCCCGCCCGTTGACGACCTCGACCGCGACCGTGCCCCCGGTGCGGTTCACGGTGACGGTAACCGGGGCGCCGGGGGCGTACCGGGCGGCGTTGGTCAGCGCCTCGCGAACCACCCGGTGCAGGGCGTGCCCGGTGAGCGGCGGCAACTCGACCTCGCTCGGCCCGGCACACAGCGTGACCGCCATCCCGGCGTCCCGCGCCCCGTCCACCAACTCCGCCACGGTGTCGCCGGCCGGGTGTGGCGAGCCGGACCGCTCGTCGCGGAGCACCCCGACGATCTCGTGCAGCCGTTCGGTGGCGGCGGCCACGCTGGCCCGCAGCTCGCCGGCCGCGGCCCGACGCGCAGGGGTCAGGTCGACGGCCAGTTCCAGAGCGGCCGCGCGCAGGGCGATCAGACTCAGGTCGTGGCCGAGGGAGTCGTGCATGTCCTGGGCGATCCGGGTCCGCTCGCGCAGCCGGACCCGTTCGACCGCGGCTCGGCGCTCCCGCTCCTCCACCTCGGCGTGCCGCCGACCGGCTTCGACGAGTGCCCGCTGCTGCCGGCGGAGCCGGCCGAGCAGCCAGGGAAACACCCCGGCGAAGAGCAGCACCGAGGCGAGCAGGAACCAGGTCGCCGGACCGGTGCCGAGCAGGCCGAGGTTGAGCGCGGTCCCGGCGACCGCGATCACCCCGAACACCACCGCCGCCCGGCCGGCGCTGGCGCTGCGCCGCCCGGCGAGGTAGCTGAACACCGGGATGGCGAAGACGAAGTTGCCGTCCAGCAGCGACCCGAGCACCACCGCCACCAGCGCCGCGAGCGGGAGCCGGCGGCCTACCGCCACCGCGAGGGCGAGTAGCGCCAACGACCCGATCAGCAGCAGCACCGCATGCCACGGCCACGGTGGGGTGAGCCCCGCGTACGCCACCGGCGCGGAGACGGCGGCCCAGAGCAGCAGGTCACCGACCCACCTCCGACAGGTCGACGGGCCGTCCACGTCGCGGAACTCCACGACGGTCACGCTACCGACGGCCGTTGCGGCCCGACACCGACGAAAGTCAGGTGATCAGCCGGCGTCCTCGGCCCAGGACCGCCAGTCGTCCAGCACCCCGTACAGGGCCGGGGTGAGCCAGCCCGGGGCGGAGCGGCGGAACACCCCCGGGTCCATCGCGCCGGCGCCCGTCGGCACCGCGCCGAGCAACTTCGGCACCAGGTCGGACAGGTTGAGCCAGTGCACCAGCTCCGGCTCCGCCGGCCAGGCGCCGATGACCACGCCCGCCGGGATCGCCCGGCGTTCCAGGGCCTCCAGGGTGAGCGCGCTGTGGTTCAGCGTGCCGAGGCCGGCCCGGGCGACCACCACCGCCGGCGCGCCCAGCGACACCGCCAGGTCGGCCACCGTCCACGGCTCGCCCGACGGCCGCAGCCCCATCGGCACGAGCAGCCCACCGGCCCCCTCGACGAGCACCAGGTCGTGCTTGTCGACCTCCTCGCGGATCGCGTCGACCGCGGTGTACAGCTCCAGTGGCTCCAGCTCGGCAACCCGGGCCGCGGCGAGCGGGGCGAGCGGGTCGGGGTAACTGGCCAGGGTCCGGCCGGTGAGCGGGGCGGCCAGCCGGGTCACCGAGTCGACATCGCCGGGTTCGCCGGTGGCCGTACCGGTCTGGCCGGGCTTGACCACCGCGACCCGCAGCCCGGCGGCCTGCGCGGCCGCCGCGATCGCCGCGGTCACCACCGTCTTGCCCACCTCGGTGTCCGTGCCGGTCACCAGCACCGGCCCGGTCCAGCCGTTGCCGTCGCCGTTGCTCATGGCGCACACTCCACGATCACGTCGAGGGCCTGTTCGAAGTCCGCCCGCGGCACCCCGGCGCTGATGGTCAGCCGGAGCCGGGAGCGGCCGTCCGGGGTGGACGGCGGTCGGAAGCAGCCCACCGCGACGCCCCGGTCCCGGCAGTCGGCCGCCCACGCGGTCGCCGCCTCCGGGCCGGGAGCGGTCACCGAGATCACCGCCGCGTCGGGCGCGGAGACCTCCAGCCCAGCCGCGCGGAGCCGGCGGACCGCGAGGGTGGCCCGCCCGGCCAGCTCGGCGCGCAACTCGTCGCCGGCCCGGGCCAGCCGCACTGCCGCGTGCACGCCGGCAGCCACCGCCGGGGGCAGGGCCGTGTCGAAGATGAACGTCCGGCCGGTCTCCACCAGGTGGCGGACGAACTCCGCCGGACCGGCCACCACGCCGCCGGCCCCACCGAGCGCCTTGGACAGGGTGGCGGTGACCACCACGTCCGGCTCGCCGGACAGGCCGGCGGCGGACACCCCGCCGGCCCCGGCCGGGCCGGTGACGCCGAGCGCGTGCGCGTCGTCGACCAGCAGCAGCGCGCCGTGCCGGCGGGCCACCGCGTGCAACGCGGCCAACGGTGCGAGGTCGCCGTCGACGGAGAAGACCGATTCGGTGACCACCACCGCCGGCCGGCCGGGCGCGGCGGCCAGCGCGGCGGCGACCGCGTCGACGTCGGCGTGCGGGGTCACCACGGTCTCCGCACCGGAGATCCGGCAGCCGTCGATCAGCGAGGCGTGGTTGTGGGCGTCGGAGACGAGCAGCGTACGTGGCTGCACCAGCCCCCGGACGGCGGCCAGGTTGGCCAGGTAGCCGGAGGAGAAGACCAGCGCCCGGTCGGTGCCGAGCCAGTTCGCGAGGGCGTCCTCCAGCCCGTGGTGCGCGTCGGTGGAGCCGCGCACCAGCCGCGACCCGGTCGCGCCCAGCCCGTACGCGGACAGCGCCCGCGCGGCGGCGGCGGTGACCTCCGGGTGGGTGGCCAGGCCGAGGTAGTCGTTGCCGGCCAGGTCGACCACGGCGGCGCCGGCGGCGCGCGGGCGCAGGACACGGGTGAGTCCCGCCTTGGCCCGCAGCTCGGCGCGGCGGTCCAGGGCCGCCAGCCAGTCCGCCACCGTCACGTACCCTTCCGCCGACCGTCGCCCCGTCGGGGCACTTCCGCCGGGCGAAGTTACCACCCGCCGGACACACCGCGGCGTGGCGCGGTCCGGCTCGCCGGAGCCGCAGGACCGCTGGTCGCGGCCGGATCGAGGGGCGTACGCGGCCGTTTCCGGCCAGCTGGACGGCCTTGTAGGGTACGAGCCATGCCAGAGATCCTCGACCAGGCCCGGACCCAGGTGCTGGAGAACGGCGTCGGCCTCGACGAGGCCGGTGTCCTCGCCGTGCTGAACCTGCCCGACGAGCACCTGCCCGCCGCGCTCCAGCTCGCCCACGAGGTACGGATGCGCTGGTGCGGCCCGGAGGTGGAGGTCGAGGGCATCGTCTCGCTGAAGACCGGCGGCTGCCCCGAGGACTGCCACTTCTGCTCGCAGTCCGGCCTGTTCACCTCGCCGGTCCGGTCGGTCTGGCTGGACATCCCCGCGCTGGTCGAGGCGGCCAGGCAGACCGCGGCGACCGGGGCGACCGAGTTCTGCATCGTGGCCGCCGTGCGCGGCCCGGACGCCCGGCTGATGAAGCAGCTGCGTGAGGGTGTGGCCGCCATCAAGGCGGAGGTCGACATCCAGGTCGCCGCGTCGCTGGGCATGCTCAGCCAGGAGCAGGTCGACGAGCTGGTCGAGATGGGCGTGCACCGCTACAACCACAACCTGGAGACCTGCCGCTCCTACTTCCCGAACGTGGTCACCACGCACTCCTGGGAGGAGCGCTGGGAGACGCTGAAGATGGTCCGCGAGTCGGGCATGGAGGTCTGCTGCGGCGGCATCCTCGGCCTGGGCGAGACGGTCGAGCAGCGCGCCGAGTTCGCCGCGCAGCTCGCCGAGCTGGACCCGCACGAGGTTCCGCTGAACTTCCTCAACCCGCGCCCGGGCACGCCGCTGGCCGACCGGCCGGTGGTCGAGGGCAAGGACGCGCTGCGGGCGATCGCCGCGTTCCGGCTGGCCATGCCGCGCACCATCCTCCGGTACGCGGGCGGCCGGGAGCTCACCCTCGGCGACCTGGGCACGCGGGACGGCCTGCTGGGCGGCATCAACGCGGTCATCGTCGGCAACTACCTGACCACGCTGGGCCGGCCGGCCACCGACGACCTGAAGCTCCTCGATGATTTGAAGATGCCGGTGAAGGCGCTGTCGGCGACCCTGTGAGGCGGAGATGACGTTGACCGAGCTGTGGTGCGACCGCTGCGGTGCGGAGGCATCCGTGCCGCACGAGGCGTGCGCGTCGGCGCGGGCGCTGGAGCCGCCGCGCTACTGCGCGCACTGCCGCCGCCGGATGAAGGTGCAGGTCGTGCCGGCCGGCTGGTCGGCGGTCTGCGTCGAGCACGGCGAGATCCGGGGCTGACCCGTGCTGCGCGGGCGGGTGGTGGCGTTGCGGCCGGTGACCCAGGACGACGTGCCCGCGCTCGCGGCGATCCGGGCCACCCCCGAGGTGCGCCGCTGGTGGCGCGGCGGCGACGACCTGGCCGCGGCGGTCCGCGCCGACCTGGCCGACGACGAACTGACCGTGTACGCCATCGAGCACGAGGGCCGGCTGGTCGGCGCGATCCAGTGGTACGCCGAGACGGACCCGGACTACCGCCACGCCAGTCTGGACATCTTCCTCGACCCGGCGGCACGCGGCGCCGGCCTCGGCGGGGACGCCATCCGCACCCTGGCCCGGCACCTGGTCGACGAGTACGGCCACCACCGGTTCACCATCGACCCGGCGGCGGCGAACACCGCCGCGATCCGGGCGTACGCGAAGGTGGGCTTCCGCCCGGTGGGCATCATGCGCCGCTACGAGCGGGGCCCGGACGGCCGCTGGCACGACGCCCTGCTGATGGACCTGCTCGCCCACGAACTCGCTGACTGAGTCAGCCGGTGGCGATCCAGTAGCGCCGGATCCGGCCCAGTTCGGTGTCGCGGACGTCCTCCAGCGCACCGCCGTGCCGCTCGATGGTCCGCGCCGACGCGGTGTTGCGGTCGTCGCAGGTGGCCAGGACCGGGTCGATACCCCGCCGGGCGGCCTCGGCGAGCGCCGCGCCGAGCGCGAAGGTCGCCCCCCCACCGCCGGGCCGGCGGGCGTACGCCGTAGCCGACATGGCCGCCTGCGTCGCGCAGGAAGTCGTTGAGCCGCAGCCGCAGCGAGATGGCGCCGAGCACGTCGTCGCCCTCGACGATCCACCAGTAGATCGCGGGTACCAGGCCGTCGGGCAGCGGCCAGCCGGCCGTCGGCACCAGGTGCGACACCGCGACGCCGCAACCCCCGACTGCCCGGAACCTTGGACAGTTGCCGCTCGGGAGGAACGACAACCGTCCAAGATCGCAAAACGATCCCGTCAGGAGACGGTGCAGGGGGAGCCGTTGAGGGTGAAGGCGGTCGGCTTCGGGTTGGTGCCGGTGTGGGTGCCGTTGGAGCCGAAGCTGGTCGACGCCCCCGGCGCGAGCGTCCCGTTGTAGGCGACGTTGGATGCGGTCACCGCCGTGCCGATGTGGGTGAAGTTCGCCGACCAGCCCTGGCGCACCTGCTGCCCGGCGTTCGGGAAGGTGAAGGCAAGGGTCCAGCCGTTGATCCCGGCCGTACCGGTGTTGGTGACGGTGATGTTCGCGGTGAAGCCGGTGTCCCAGGTGTTCGTCGCCCAGGTCACCGCGCAGCCGCCGGCGGCCGGCGGGTCCGCGGTGGTCACGGTGACCGCCGGGGAGGCCGGGGAGACGTTGCCGGCCGCGTCCACCGCGACGATGGTGAAGGAGTACGTGGTCGACGCGGTCAGGCCGGTGACCGCGAGCGTGGTGCCGGTGGTCGACCCGACGAGGACGTCGCCGGACCGGTGGACGCGGTAGCCGGTGACGCCGATGTTGTCGGTGGCCGGACCCCAGGCGAGGGTGAGCCCGGTCGGGCCGACCGCCGAGGCGGTGGGCGTGCCGGGGGCGGTGGGCGGTGTGGTGTCCGGAGCCGGGGTGGTCACCGACGCCGCGGGCGACGCCGCGGAGCGGTTTCCGGCGCCGTCGCGGGCGACCACGCTGAACTGGTACGTCCGCTCGGGCAGCAGCCCGAAGACGGCGAGCGTGTTGCTGGTGGCGGTGAGCAGCACCGGGCTCGTGCCGGCCTCGGTGCGGGTGACCTCGTATCCGGCCAGGCCGCTGCCGCCGGTGTCGGTGGAGGCGGGCCAGGTCAGGGTGAGCCCGGCGGCGGTGACGTTCGAGGCGACCGGGGTGCCGGGCGTGCTCGGCGCGGTGGTGTCCGGGGTGGCCGGACCGGGCTCCTCGCCCCACACCCGCACGGCCACGGCCGCGTGGCGGCGGGATCGGGTGGGGCATGGCGAGCTCCTGTGGACGGTGCCGCCGGGCGGCCTCGACCGGACGGGAAGACGTCGGTGGTCGGTGCTGCCGGCGGTGGTGGGGTGGCCTCACGGGAATGCGGGAGCGCTCCCATGGATGGTCGACAATGTAATGTGAAGGCCGCCGGTTTGTGAAGACGGGCGCCGTCGCCACGGAGGCGGCGCAGCGCCGAAAGCCTCCGCCGCGTTACATGGACACGCCGCCGGTCCGATTAAGTCTCGCTTTGGCTTTTCGTGTCGGACGCCAAGTCCTCCCAGTTCAGCCCGTTCGTCGGATGACCTCATCGCCGGATCTTCGTGCGATCATGTGCCGTCACCTCTCCCGATCTCGGAGGATTACTCATGCCACAGCGTCGGCACGTGACGCGCGCGGCGTTTACCGCAGCTGCCGCCACGGCCCTCCTCGCCTTCGCCAGCCCGGCTTGGGCGTCGAGCACGGTGCCGCTCAACCCCAGCCACAAGGGCTCGACCGCAGCCAACTTCCAACAGGAGTGCGACGACGAGCGGTTCGCCAGCCTGGGCGACAACCAGGACGGCTGGCACTTCGTCCTGCCCGGCTCGGACGCCGGCAGCTTCGAGACCCTCACGCTGACCTTCAACGACGGCACCGGCCAGGTCGAGATCAAGATTCCGGACGCCTCCGACGCGTACCCGGACTACCTCTACTCGACCGGCGGCAACGACCCGCAGACCATCCACGCCTACGTCTTTACGCCGGCGGGCTGGACCCTGGTCGACGGCAGCGCCGTCATCAGCGGCACCGGGGACAAGTTCAACCTGAGCCACACCTGCGCCGGCACCACGCCGTCGAAGTCCCCGTCCCCGTCGCCGTCCTCGTCCGAGTCGCCGACCCCGTCCGAGTCGCCGTCGACCTCGGAGTCCCCCAACGGTGACACCTCCGCCTCGCCGGGCTCCTCGGTGGGTGGCAGCGGCGGCACCCAGGGCGGGCTGCCGCTCACCGGCGTGGCCGCGACCAGCATCGCGCTCACCGGCGTCGTACTGATCGGCGGCGGCGTCGCGCTGATGACGCTGCGTCGCCGTCGCGACAAGATCACCTTCACCAGCTGAGCCCACGCGCCAGTCGCGGCCGGCCGTCGGACCCCCGTCCGGCGGCCGGTTTGCGTTACGACGACGCGCCAAGGCTTGGCGAACATTTCCTGCGTCCATTGACAATCCGCTCCAGCCGGAGCCGATCGTTCGATGTCGCTATCGGTACCGGTTCATGCAATCATGTGCCGTCCGCCCCACCCAATCCCAGAGGATTCCTCATGGCACAGCGTCGGCGCCTGACGCGCGTAGCTTCCACTGCGGCCGCCGTCACGGCCTGCCTCGCTTTCGGATCCCCCGCCCTGGCCACCGACCCGGCCGGCAACAACGGGACCGTCAAGATCGATAATTTCGACGTCGACAACCACGACGACCCGAACATCGCCAACCGTCCCCACGTCGGCTGCGACTTCCAGGTCAGGTTCTTCAACTTCGACGAGGGCCAGACGGCGAAGATCACCTTCACCATCCACCCGCCGTCAGGCTCCGGCGCAGAGGTGGTCCCCGCGGAAACCAGAACCATCAGCACAACCCCGGCCGGCGGGGGGAGCAAGGATGAGGACGCGGTCTTCACGTACCACGTGTCCGACTGGGACCTGACCAAGTACAAGGAGCAGCCCAAGCAGGGCTACCACGTCAAGCTGACCATCGAGTCGGAGGGCGTGCCGGGTGGCGTCAAGCACAAGGTCTTCTGGGTCCCGAACTGCACTGCCGCGACGCCTCCGACCACCCCGCCCGGGACGCCGACCACCACCCCGCCGACCGAGAGCACGCCGCCCGGCGGCTCGGCCTCGCCGGGCACGGGCGGCGGCGGTGACGGCGGCGGCAGCCTGCCGATCACCGGCGTGGCCGCTACCAGCATCACGCTCGGCGGCATCGCCCTGATCGGCGGCGGCGTCGTCCTGATGACGCTGCGCCGCAGGCGCGACAAGATCACCTTCACCAGCTGACGTTCGCCCAGGCGCAACCGGCCGTCGGAATCGTTCCGGCGGCCGGTTGCGCGCATCGGGGCGGGATCGGCGCGACTGCCGGCGAGAGCGGATCGGGCGCGCTCCAGCAACGACCACGAACGGCCGCGCCCCGGATATGATCTTGAGATGGACGCCCTCGACCCGCCCCGCACCGCCCTCGTCCTGATCGACCTGCAGCGCCGCATCGTGGACCTGCCCACCGCCCCGCACTCCGGCCCCGAGGTGGTCGAGCGCTGCCTCGCGCTCGCCGACGCGGCCCGCGCCGCCGGGGCGACGGTCGTCGTGGTCCGCGCCGACCGGCCGGGTCCCGACCCGCAGCCGGCGGGGAGCGAGCTGCTGCCCGAGGTCGCCCCGCGCGACGGCGACGTGGCGGTCGTCAAGCACAGCTGGGGCGCCTTCCACGAGACCGGGCTGGACGCCGCGCTGCGCGAACGCGGCGTCGAAACGCTGATCATCGGCGGCCTGGTCACCAACTTCGGGGTCGAGCAGACCGCCCGGATCGGCGAGGAGATGGGCTACCGGGTGGTGCTGCCGCACGACGCGATGTCCGGACTGGACGAACACGCCCACGAGTTCGCCGTGAACTACGTCTTCCGCCGGCTCGGCGCGGTCTGCACCACCGCCGAGGCGGTCGCGGCGTTGCGCGGTTGACCGGCCGGCAGGCTGATCCGTACTGGCGGGTAACCCGGTCGACGCCACCCGGAGCTGGATCACATAATCGGTTGTCTTCAATGGCCTGTCGACGTACTTGCAGGTCGGAGCCGGTGACGGACGGCCGCGACGCGCCACTGCCGGCGCCAGTCGGTGGACCGGTGTCCTGGCATACGAGCGTACGGTTGCCGGTCCACTCGGCGGCGCGGGAAAGTACGCGACACCAGCGGTGCCATCGACGCCGCCGCTCCCCGGACAACCCTGAGGAGATCGCGATGGCTCTCAGACTCGCCGACGGCAGCTCCTGGTCCGAAACGCTCGCCCGGGCGGTGGCCGCCGCGCCGGAGGCCTTCGGCACCGCGCCCGGCGACGCCGCCAGCCTGCACAACCTGATACAAGGCGAGTGGCAGGCGGTCGGCGCGCCGGTCCCGGTGCGCACCCCGGTCGACAACACCGTCCTGGTCAACCTGGCCCGGCTCGACGCGGACACCGCCCGCACGGCCGTCGCGCACGCCGCCGCCGACCACCGGGAGTGGGCGCGGACCCCGCTCGCCGAGCGCAAGGCCCGGGTCACCGAGGCACTCGACGCGCTCGCCGCCCACCGCGACCTGCTGGCCATGCTGCTGATCTGGGAGATCGGCAAGCCGTGGCGGCTGGCCTGCGCCGACGTGGACCGCGCCCTGGACGGCGTGCGCTGGTACGTGCAGGAGATCGACCGGATGCTCGCCGACGGCCGGGAGCCACTGCCCGGCCCGGTCAGCAACATCGCCTCCTGGAACTACCCGATGAGCGTGCTGGTCCATGCCGAGCTGGTGCAGCTGCTCGCCGGCAACGCGGTCATCGCCAAGACGCCGTCCCAGGGCGGCGCGGTCTGCCTCACCGTCGCCCACGCGCTGATGCGCCGAGCCGGGTTGCCCGCCACCCTGCTCTCCGGCAGCGGTGAGGAACTCTCCGAGGTCCTGGTCCGCGCCCCGGAGATCGGCGCGGTGGCGTTCGTGGGCGGTCGCTCCAACGGCGGCAAGGTGGCCGCCGCGCTGCTCGACTCCGACAAGCGCCACTTCATCGAGCAGGAGGGCCTCAACGCCTGGGGCATCTGGAACTTCTCCCAGTGGGACCTGCTCGCCGCGCACCTCAAGAAGGGCTTCGAGTACGGCAAGCAGCGCTGCACCGCGTACCCCCGGTTCGTGGTCCAGCGGGAACTGGTCGACGAGTTCCTCGACATGTACCTGCCGGTGGTCCGCTCGGTCCGCTTCGGACACCCGCTCGCCGTCGCCGACGACTGGTCGGCCGGCGACCCGCTGCCCGAGCTGGACTTCGGCCCGCTGATCAGCGCGGCCAAGGCGGAGGAGCTGCGCCGCAAGGTCGACGAGGCGGTACGCGGCGGCGCGGTGCCGCTGCACCGCGGCAAGCTCGACGGCTCGCCCTTCCTCGACGGCCAGGACACCTCCGCGTACGTGGCGCCCGCGGTGCTGCTCGCCCCGCCCGGCCGGTCCCGGCTGATGCACGCCGAGCCGTTCGGCCCGGTCGACACCATCGTCGTGGTGGACACCACCGACGAGCTGCTGGCCCAGATGAACGCCTCCAACGGCGCGTTGGTCGCCTCGCTGGCCTGCGACGACGAGGAGCTGGCCGGCAAGCTCGCGGTCGACCTCCAGGCATTCAAGGTGGGCATCAACAAGCCCCGGTCCCGGGGCGACCGGGAGGAGCCGTTCGGCGGCCGGGGCGCCTCCTGGAAGGGCGCGTTCGTCGGCGGCGACCTGCTGGTGCAGGCGGTCACGGTGGGCGGCGACGGCCGGCTCTACGGCAACTTCCCCGACTACAGCAGCTACCCGGCGACCTGAGCCCGGACACGGACAGGGCCCCCGCACCGGGGGCCCTGCCGTGTCACCGTCCTCCGTACCGGAGGTCGGCCGAGGTGGCGCCGGGATCCGCCCGGCGCCGGTGCGGGTCCCCCCTGCCGGTCGTCGTCCCGGGCCGCGCCGTTGAGGCACGGGACGGTGTCGCGGCGGGCGACCCTCGGCTCAGTGCGCCCGGTGGGTCCGGGCGGTCGCGTCGACCTGTCGGGGCAGCGGGGCCGGAGCGGCCACCAGCGGCACCGTCACGGTCAGCACGGCGCCGTCCCGGTCCACCGCCGCCGGCCGGTCGAGCCGACGTAGGGCGCGCAGCATCGGCGTGTTCTCCGCCTGCACGTGCAGGAGCACGGCGGCGTAGCCGGCCCGCTCGGCGTGCCCGACCAGCCGCCGCAGCAGCGCCGAACCGAGCCCGCGCCGCTGCCAGTCGTCCCGGACCAGCAGCGCCACCTCCGCCTCGTCCCCCTCACCGAGGAGGTTGGCCATCGCGACAACCGGCGCCGCGTCCCCGCCGGGGCCGGTCGTGGCGACCAGGGTGAGGCCCTGGGTCGGCTCCAGCAGCCGGCGCAGCCGGGCCGGCGACGGCCATGCGGCACCGCTGAGGTAACGCCGCTGCCGGCTCCGGGCCGAGCAGCTCTCGTGCAGCTCCACCACACCGGTCACGTCCTCGGCGGTGGCCGGCCGGACCAGCACCTCCGACGCGTCCGGCAGCACCAGGGTGACCCGGTCGGCGTCCCGGCGGGCGGCGCTCGCGGCGAGCTCGGCCAGCGCCTGGGCCCGGGCGTACTCGGCCGGGGTGAAGCTGGGCTCCCGGCGGCGCAGCTCGTACGAGCCGCCCGACGGGTCGGCCAGCACCATCGTGGTGGCGCCCACCCCGCCGAGCGGGGCGGGCGACGCGGGCCGCCAGGTCACCTCGTCCGCGCCGAGCAGGGCGCGCAGCGCCTCGCCGGCCGCGTCCGGCTCCCGGACCAGCCGGGTGGCCAGGCCGAGCACCCGGGTGGGCTGGTCGGCCAGTCCACGCGCCTCGCTGCGCGCGACCCAGCAGTCCCGGCCCCGGCCCCGCTCGACGGCCGCCCGCAGGTCGGCCTCGGTGACCTGGTCGGGCGCGTCGACGAGGAAGTCGTCGACGGCCCCCACCTCGGTGGTGTGCACCTGCACGGTCAGGATGTTGACCCCGCGCAACGCGAGGCTCGCCGTGAGGACCGACAGGTAGCCCGGCCGGTCGTCCACGGTGGCTCGGATCCGCCACAGCGCCATGGTTCGCTCCCTTCGCCGGTCACCACCCTGCCGGCCGCCTGTTGCGCGCCCGTTGCCCACGGGTGAAACGGTGGGACGGGTCAGGTGATGGTGGTCACCGGAGGGGCACCGACCAGGTCCAGCCGGTCACCCAGGATCACCGCGCTGGCCCGGACCAGCTGGGCCAGCCGGTCCACCTCGGTGGAGTGGAACGCGGCGGCCGCGAGAGGCTCGCTGTGGTCCCGCGCCACCACCAGCACCAGACCGGCCCGACCGAACGGCGCGACCGCGTAGTGGTGCCCCTCGGGGCTGGTCATCGAGCGGGCTCGCAGCGGGGTCACCTCCGGCAACCGGGGCGGGACCGGGGCCCGCCAGCTCGCGTGCCCGACCGTCGCCTCGCCCGCGCCGCCGCTGCGCGCGGCCCAGTCCAGCGG
The DNA here is from genome assembly GCF_047200535.1 of Micromonospora mangrovicola. Taxonomy (NCBI): domain Bacteria; kingdom Bacillati; phylum Actinomycetota; class Actinomycetes; order Micromonosporales; family Micromonosporaceae; genus Micromonospora; species Micromonospora mangrovicola. The sequence goes on from NZ_JBJZOG010000004.1 coordinate 18,638, forward strand.
CACGACCGCGGCCACCGCCCAGTCCGCGGCGAGCAGCCCGGGCACCGCGTCGACGACGGTGGCGACCCCTTCGGTCGGGTTCGCCGCGACCTGGGCGAGCAGCTCGGCGTCCTGGCCCCCGGTGGTCGGCGCGCCGATCGCCCGCCACACCCCGTCCACCCGTACGCCGGGGATCGCGGCCAGGCCGGCCAGCAGGCGTTCCACCCGCGCCGCGCCCGGCCACACCACGGTGAAGTCGTCCACCGCCCGACCGCCGAGCCGCTCCAGCACCACCACCTGGACGATGTCGGCACCGGAGACGCCGAGTGTCCGGGCCACCTGGCCGAGCGTGCCGGGCCGGTCCGGCAGGGTCACCCGAACTCTCAGCAGCATGTCTGGTCCCTCCGCTCGGCGGGCCGACCGCGGCGGCCGGCAGGCTGGGCCCCAGCCTGCCGGCTGACCATTTCGCCCCTGTTGCAGTGCCATGTCCCGCCGGGAAAATCCGACCTTGACAAGAAGGCTGAGCTGCCATCAACTAACCGGATGACCGATCCGGCCGTCGACGCAGCGCAGCCCCCGACCGGTTCGGCCCCGCGCGGGCTCGACCTGGACCGGCTCGGCGCGTACCTGGCCGCGCACCGGCCCGAGCTGGCCACCGCCCCGCTGTCGGCCCGGCTGATCGCCGGAGGCAAGTCGAACCTCACGTACCTGCTGCGCGCCGGCGACCGCGAGGTGGTGCTGCGCCGGCCACCGCTCGGGCACGTGCTGGCCACCGCGCACGACATGGCCCGGGAGCACCGGGTGATCTCCGCGCTGGCCCCCACCGACGTGCCGGTCCCCGCCGCGCTGCTGCTCTGCGCCGACCCCGACGTGATCGGCGCTCCGTTCTACCTGATGGAGAAGGTCGACGGCGAGGTCTACCGCCGCCGCGCGCAGACCGACCCGCTCACCGCCGGGCAGCGGCGCGAGCTGGCCATGGCGATGATGGACACCCTCGCCGCGCTGCACATGGTCGACCCGGCCGAGGTCGGGCTGGCCGACTTCGGCCACCCCGAGGGCTACCTGGCCCGGCAGGTCCGCCGCTGGGCCGGCCAACTGGACCGCTCCCGCAGCCGCCCGCTGCCCGGCATCGACGAACTGCGCGACGCGCTCGGCGGCAGCGTGCCGGAGGGCGCGAACGCCGGCCGGATCGTGCACGGCGACTACCGGCTGGACAACCTGCTCGCCGTGGTCGACCCGGTCGCCGTCCGGGCGGTCCTCGACTGGGAGATGGCCACCCTCGGCGATCCTCTCGCCGACCTGGGGCTGCTGCTGACGTACTGGAGCGTGCTCGGCGACAGCGACCTCGCCGAGGGCAACCCGGTGGCCGACGGCATCGGTCCCCGGGCCGGCTTCCCGAGCGGGGCCGAGCTGATCGACCGCTACGCCGGGCGCAGCGACGTCGACGTCGGGCCGCTGCACTGGCACGTGGCGCTCGGCTGTTTCAAGCTCGCGGTGATCTGCGAGGGGATCCACTACCGGCACACCCTCGGGCAAACGCTCGGCGGGGGCTTCGACCGGATCGGCGACATGGTGGCGCCGCTGGTCGAGCACGGCCTGCACGCGGTCCGGGAGAAGTGACGCCCGCGCCTAACCCGCCCGTCGCCCGCTGATTCACGGAAAGAGTGCTCATTCCACGCGGCATGACCACGCTTTCCGTGAATTTGCAGGGGAGCGCGGGGTCGGGTTAGGCGGAGGCGCGGTGGATGAGCTTGGTGTCGAGCAGGACGTGCGGGGAGGGGACCTCGTCGCCGCGGATGCGGGAGACCAGCAGGCGGGCCATCTGCCGACCCATCTCCTCCACCGGCTGGAAGACCGTGGTGAGCGGCGGCTCGGCCTGCCGGGCGATCGGGGCGTCGTCGAAGCCGATCACCGCCACGTCCTCGGGCACCCGGCGGCCGGCCTCGCGCAGCGTACGCAGCGCGCCGAAGGCCATCAGGTCGGAGGCGACGAAGACGGCGTCCAGGTCGGGGCAGACCTCCAGCAGCCGGCGCATGCCGGCGCTGCCACTGCCCTCGCTGAAGTCCCCGTACGCGATCAGGTCCGGGTCGACGCTGCGGCCCGCGGCGCGGACCGCCTCCTTGTAGCCGGACAACCGGGCCAGGCCGGCGCCCATGTCCTGCGGGCCGGCGATGGTGGCGACCCGCCGCCGGCCGCGGGCGAAGAGGTGCTCCACCGCCTGCCGGGCGCCGCCGACGTTGTCCACGTCGACGAACCAGGCGGGCTGGGCGTCCGGGTGCAGCATCCGGGCCGGCCGGCCGCCGAGCACGGCGGGCAGGCCACGCTCCTCCAGCAGGGTGGGCAGCGGGTCCGCGTCGTGCAGCGAGAGCAGCAGCACCCCGTCCACGTGCTGGTTGGTCAGGTGGTGCTCGACCCGTTCCCGCTCGATCGGCGACTGCACCATGGCGAGCCAGAGCTGCATCGGGGTCTCCAGCAGCCCGGAGCTGACGCCCCGGACGATCGCGGCGAAGAACGGCTCGGTGAAGACCCGCTCCCCCGACTCGGAGACCACCAGCGCCACCGAGTCGGTCCGCTGGGTGACCAGCGCCCGGGCGGCCCGGTTGGGTACGTATCCCAGCTCGGCGATCGCCTGCTGGACGGCGGCCCTGGCCTCTGGGCTGACCTGGGGCGATCCGTTGACCACGCGGGAGACCGTGCCGCGCCCGACGCCGGCGCGGGCGGCGACCGCGTCGAGGGTCGGGCGCCCGAGCGACCGCGTGCGCTGCGTTGTCATCCTCTGCTCCTCCGACGTCGGGCGGCCCGGCACCTGTTGAGGCGTCGGCGCCGGGCCGCCCGTTACTGGCTGGCCCAGCCTATTGTGCGGCCAGGCCGTTGCGTCGGATCACCTCGGCGTACCACCGGGCGCTGGACTTGGGGGTCCGGGTCTGGCTGTCGTAGTCGACGTGGACCATCCCGAACCGCTTCGTGTAGCCCCAGGCCCACTCGAAGTTGTCCATCAACGACCAGGCGAAGTATCCCTTCAGCGGCACACCGGCGCTGATCGCGGCGTGCGCCGCGCGCAGGTGCGCGTCGAAGTACGCCAGCCGGTCGGGGTCGTCGACCCGACCGTCGACCACCGTGTCGACGAAGGCGGAGCCGTTCTCGGTGACGTAGAGCGGCAGGTCGGTGTAGTCCCGGTGGACCCGCTCCAGGGTCTCCACCAGGCCGGGGGCGTCGATCTCCCAGTCCATGTCGGTCACCGGGACACCGCGGGTGACGAACCGGACGTCCTGGCTGGCCGGCCAGCACGAGGGGGCCCGCCAGTACGTCTCCCGTTCGACCCCCTCGGCCGGCGCGGCGACCACGTGCCGGCTGTAGTAGTTGACGCCCACCAGGTCCAGCGGGGTCGAGACGACCGCCAGGTCACCGTCCCGGACGTGCCCGAAGTCGGTGATCCCCCGCAGGTCGGCCTGCAGGTCCGCCGGGTACGCCCCGCGCAGCACCGGGTCGAGGAAGAACCGGTTGGCCAGGGCGTCGATGCGCCGGGCGGCGTCGGCGTCCTCGGGCGAGCCGCTGGCCGGGGTGACCGGGTAGAGGTTGACCGTGATGCCGAGCTGGGCCTCCGGCCGGGACGCCCGCAGCGCCTGCACGGCCAGCCCGTGCCCGAGCATCAGGTGGTGCCCGGCCCGGACGGCGTCCGCCCCGTCCGACCGGCCCGGCGCGTGCACCCCGGAGCCGTAGCCGAGGAACGCCGAGCACCACGGCTCGTTCAGGGTGGTGACGTACCGCACCCGGTCGCCGAGGGTGTCCGCGACGAGTTGGGCGTAGTCGGCGAACCGGGCGGCGGTGTCCCGCGCCGGCCAGCCCCCGGCGTCCTCCAGCGGCTGCGGCAGGTCCCAGTGGTAGAGGGTCAGCCAGGGCTCGATGCCGTGGGCCAGCAGTTCGTCGACGAGCCGTCGGTAGAAGTCCATCCCCTCCTGGTTGGCCGGGCCGGTGCCGCCGGGCTGCACCCGGGGCCAGGAGACCGAGAAGCGGTACGACTTCAGGCCCAGGTCGGCCATCAGCCGCACGTCCTCGGGCATCCGGTGGTAATGGTCGCAGGCCACGTCCCCGGTGTGCCCGGCCACCGTCCGGCCCTCCGTGTGGCTGAAGGTGTCCCAGATCGACGGGGTCCGGCCGCCCTCGGTCGCCGCGCCCTCGATCTGGTACGCGGCGGTGGCCGCGCCCCACAGGAAGCCGGGCGGGAAGGTCGCTTCCGGGCCCTGGTCGAGGACCACGACGGCGGGCGGGCTGGCTGGGTTGCTCACGACTTGACGGCGCCTTCCATGATTCCGCCGATGATCTGGCGGCCGAACAGTACGAACACGATGAACAGGGGCAGGGTCGCGATCAACGTACCGGCGAAGATCTGCGAGTTGTCGGCGAAGTACGCGGTGTTGAGGCTGCGTAGGGAGATCTGGACGGTCGGGTTGGCCGGGTCGGCCAGCACCACGAAGGGCCAGAAGAACTGGTTCCACTGTTCCATGAAGGTGAGCAGGCCGAGCACCGCGGCGGCCGGGCGCAGGGCGGGCGCCACCACGTGCCAGTACACCTTCCAGGTCGAGCAGCCGTCCACCCGGGCGGCCTCGATCAGCTCGTTCGGGACGGCCTGCTCGGCGTACTGGCGCATCATGAAGATCCCGAAGCCGCTGATCAGGAAGGGCACGGTCACCGAGGGCATCCGGTTGAGCCATTCGAGCTTGGCCATCAGGATGTAGAGCGGGAGCACGCCGAGCTGGATGGGCACCATCATCGAGGTGAGGATGATCAGCAGCAGCGCGTTCTTGCCGCGGAACCGGAGCTTGGCGAAGGCGAAGCCCGCGAGGGAGCCGAAGAATACGGTGGCGACGGTGATCGTCCCGGAGACCAGGAACGAGTTCAGCAGCCCCTTGACGATGTTGGCGTCACCGTTGGCGAGCACCCGCTGGACGTTCTCGCCGAGCTTGCCGCCGGGCAGGAACGGCGGGGGCCAGGAGTTGGCCGCGTCGTTGGTCCGCGAGGCGATCACGATCATCCAGTAGAACGGGAAGAGCGAGAGGGTCACCCCGAGGACGAGCCCGACCCGGGTCAGCGGGCTCGCCGCCCAGAGCCGGTCGGCGCGGCGCCGAACCGGGGTCCTCGCCGCCGGCGGTACGGGCGGGTGCAGCGTGGTACTGGTCATGGATACGCCACCCTCACTTGTCGGAGCTGATCCGGCGGGCCAGCAGGTAGTTGATGAACGAGAAGACGGCGATCAGCAGGAAGAGCATCAGCGCCACGGCACCGGCGTACCCCCAGCGGAACCGCTGGTTCATCACGTCGAGCAGGTACATGGTGATGGTCTGGAACTGCCCCTCGGTGCCGCCGGAGAGGGCACCGGATCCACTGGTGAACATCAACGGCTCGGTGAAGAGTTGCAGCCCGCCGATGGTGGAGATGATCAGGGTGAAGATGATCGTCGGGCGGAGCTGCGGGATCGTGATCGACCAGAACTGGCGACCGCGGGAGGCCCCGTCCAGCTCGGCGGCCTCGTACATGTCCTTGCTGATGGACTGCATGGCGGCCAGGTAGATCAGGGCGTTGTAGCCGACCCACCGCCAGTCGACCATGGTCGAGATGGCGAACCAGGAGGCGAAGCGGCCCGCCCGCCAGTCGACCGGCCCGAGCCCCACCAGGTCGAGCAGCCAGTTGATCAGCCCGAACTCCCGGGCGTAGATCATCGAGAAGACGAGCGCGACCACGGCGGTCGAGGTGATGATCGGCATGGCGATGGCCAGCCGGAAGAACATCTGGCCGCGGATGCGCCGGTTCAGCGCGTTGGCCAGCAGCAGTGCCAGCAGCAGCTGCGGCACGGTGGACAGGAGGAACATCCCGAAGGTGTTCACCACCGCGTTCCAGAACTGCGGGTCGTCGGTGAGCAGCTCGACGAAGTTGTCCAGGCCGACGAAGCTGATCGAGGAGTTGAGCGGTGACCGGTCGGTCATCGCGATCCAGAACGTGTAGGCGATCGGGTAGACGCCGAAGATCGCGAAGATGACGAAGAACGGAAGCACGAACAGGTACGGCGTGTAACGGATGTCCAGCCGGTTGAGCAGGCGGCCGACCGGGGGACGCCGGTGCGCGGCCGGGGACGGCGGCCGGCGGGCGGAGCCGGGCGGTGCGGCGGTGTCGAGTGGGAGGCTCATGGACGTTCCTTCGGGTGAGTGGCGCCGACGCGACGGCACCGGGTCACGGGCTCCGACGCGGGATCACGGGTGGTGCCGCCGGTCTGCTCCCGGTCGGCACCACCCGTGACTGGCCGTGGCCGGGCTACCTGCCCGCCGCCTCGCCGTTCTTCAGCGCGTCCTGCCAGGCGGCGTCGGCCGCCTTGCCCTGCTCGACGCTGCGCAGCGCGTTCTCGACCGCGTCCCGGACCGCCTGGTTCTTCGGGCCGAGGTAGACCGGCTTCAGATCGCTGGCGCCGCTGGCGAAGATCTTGCCGACCGGGGCCTTGCTGAAGTAGTCGTTGGTCGAGTCGGCCACGGCCGGGTCGGCGAGGGCCTGCGGCGAGGACGGCAGGTTGCCGACCTTCTTGAACGCCTCGATCTGCCCCTTGGCGCTGGTCAGGAACTTGGCCAGCTCGGCGGCCTCCTTGGCGTGCTTGCTCGACTTGGGCACGGCCAGGAAGGAGCCGCCCCAGTTGCCGCCGTTGCCCGGCGCCTTGGCGATGTCCCACTTGCCGGCGGCCTCGTCACCGGCCTGGCCCTTGATGACACCGGTCATCCAGGCCGGGCAGGCGATGGTGGCGAAGGTGGCGTTCTTGAACCCGGCGTTCCACTCGTTGGAGAAGGACTTCAGGTTGTTGGACAGCCCCGCACTGACCATCTTGGTGGTCAGGTCGAACGCCGACTTCACGTCGGGGTTCTCGCCGATCACCAGCTTGTTGCTCTTGTCGAAGTAGGTGTAGCCGGTGCCGGCGCCCGCGGTCTGCATGAGCACCACGTTGTAGAAGTTGGTCGCCGAGTCGACGAACTTGTCCTTCTTGTCGGCGGCGGCGAACTTCTGCCCGGTGGCGATGAACTGGTCCCAGGTCGGCCAGAGCGCGGCGACCTGCTCCCGGTCGGTGGGCAGGCCGGCGGCCTTGAACAGGTCGCTGCGGTAGCACAGCGCCATCGAGCCGACGTCGGTGCCGAGGCCCAGCACCTTGCCGTCGGGGGTGGTGCCCTGCTCCCACTTCCACGGCAGGAAGTTGCCCTTGAGGTCGTTCGCCCCGTGGTCGGCGAGGTTCACGAACTTGTCGGCCTGGGCGAAGAACTGGACGATCGTGCCCTCCTCCAGGGCGACGACGTCACCCGCCCCGGCGCCAGCGGTGATCTGCTGGGTGAGCCGGGTGTTGTAGTCACCGAGGCCGAGACCCTTGCCGCGCTCCTGGATCTTGACGTTCGGGTGATCCGCTTCGTACTGCTTGTACAGCTCGTCGTAGCCGAAGCCCTGGTCGCCGAAGACGTCGACGACCAGGGTGACCGGGCCGTCGCTCTTGCCGCTGTCCGACGAGTCGTCGCCGCAGGCGGTGGCGGTGGCGATCACCGCGACGGACGCGAGCGCGATGGCCGCGAGCCGCCGACGGCGGAATGGGACGCTCATCCGAGACCCCTCTTTCGGTGGTGAGGCGATATCTGTGTGGTGGGGGGTGCTGTCGCGCGGGCTCGCCGTCCTCGACCGGACCGGTCATCGACGACGACCCCGCGAGCGGGCAGGGATGAGATCCACGCCACTCGCGGGAGCGCTCCCATGAGATTGCCGGCAGGTGTCAGGGGTGTCAATAGACCGATGGGAGCGTTCCCAGATCGTTACCGCGTCGATTCCCCGACGTGCCGTCGGTTGATCGGATCAGCAGAAGCGGCGCAGCAGGGTGGTGGCCCGGGCGGCGTCGAAGGCGGCCGGATCGAACCCGGGGCCCGCCCACTCGCGCATCGCCCGGCGCTCCGGGTGCTCCGGGTCGGCGAGGGCGGCCAGCAGGACGGCGTGGCCGATCGGGCCGCCCACGCCCTCGGGCGGGCAGGCCCGCTCCCCCTCGACGCAGACCGGGTAGCGCTCGTCCGGGTCGGCGGTGCAGACGTCCTCCACCAGCAGGTCGTGCTCCCACCAGTCCCCGAAGTCGTAGACGTACCGGACCCGACTGCCCTTGCCCACCACCGCGTCCAACCGGACGTCCAACTCGTCCCGGACCGCCAGCTCGCCGTCCGGATCGGGCTCGCCGTACTGACGTCCGTCGATCTCAAACGAGTGCAGGCGGCAGTCCCGCCAGCCCATCGCGTGCTGCACCACCCGGTGCACGCGGTCCAGGGTGTAGCCGCCGGGAACCAGCACCCGCCGCCACACCGGCGGCCGAGCCCCGGCGAGGGACATCTTGAGCTGGAAGATCTGCCGCGACATGCTGTCCCATCCTCCCTCGGCATAGGCTGCCAGCATGATCTGCCGAGCGTGCCGGGAGCGACGGCACGACGACTGTCCTGGCCGGAAGTGGTGCGACTGCCAGCACCGTACCCCCGAACCCACCCCTCCGGTCACCGGTCCGGCCGGCGAATGAGCGTCGGAACGGCGATATCGCGGGTCTGGCCGACGCCCGCGACCGGTCCGCTGAACGACCCCGAGCTGGCCGCGCTCTACGGCCGCGCCGACCGGCCCCACCTGCGGGTGAACTTCGTGGCCAGCGCCGACGGCGCGGTCACCCTCCAGAGCTACTCCGCCGGGCTGTCCGGGGAACCGGACAAGCGGGTCTTCGGCCTGCTCCGGATGCTCTGCGACGGGCTGGTGGTGGCCGCCGGCACGCTGCGCCACGAGGGCTACCGGGCGGTCCGGCTGAGCGAGGACCGCCGGGCCTGGCGACGGGCGAACGGCCTGACCGAGTACCCCACCCTGGTGGTGGTCTCCGGTTCGCTGGACCTGGACCCGACCCAGGCATGCTTCGCCGACGCGCCGGTCCGGCCGCTGGTGCTGACCCGCGCCGGGGTCGACCCGCCACCCGGGCTGACCGCGGTGGCCGACCTCGTCCGCTGCGGCGCGGAGCGGGTCGACCTCGCCGCGGGCCTCGCCGAGCTACGCCGTCGAGGGCTGGACCAACTGCTCTGCGAAGGCGGCCCGCACCTCTTCGGCGCGCTGACCGCCGCCGGCCAGGTGGACGAACTCTGCCTGACCGTCGCTCCGCTGCTCGCCGGCGCAGGGCCGGGCCGGATCACCGCCGGGGACAGCAGCACGCCCCGTCACCTGCCACTGCGCCACGTGCTCGCCGCCGACGACGGCGTGCTGATGCTCCGTTACGCCCGCGACCCGGGCGACCCGCCGCCCGCCGGCGCCGCCCCCGCCGCCTGACCGGGCCGCGCGACGTCCCGGACGACCGCGCGGGTCAGCCGGACGCCGGATCCGGCGGCAGCGTGGCGGGCAGCCCGAAGGCCGCGAGGTACGCCGCACCCACGAACGAGGTGATTCCGGTGATCCGCTCGTCCCGCAGGGTCAGCACGTCGATCGACCACGGCAGGTACGGACCGCTCGCCTCCCGGCGCAGGTAGGCGGCGACGGCGAGCTGGCCGTTGGCGCCGGTCGACAGGTGCCGCCAACTGCCGCACGGGCCCAGCGGCGCCGACCGGGCGAAGTCCAGCACCGCCTCGATCCCCCGGTACCAGTGCGGCATCGGTGGCATCGACCAGGTGACGTCCTCGGTGAGCAGGGCGACCAGGGCGGCGGCGTCACCGTCCTGCAGGGCGGTGACGTACCGGTCGACGACCTCCCGCAGCCGGGCGTCGCCGAGCGCGCGCAGGGTCCGCTGCTGGGTCGTGGCCGGGAGCCGCTCGGCGAGCACCCGGCGGGCCCGGGCGAGGGCCGAGTTCACCGCGGTGACGGAGGCGCCCATCAGGTCCGCGATCTCGGCGGCGGAGTAGCCGAGCACGTCGAAGAGCAGCAACGCGGCCCGCTGGTTGCCCGGCAGGTGCTGCACCGCGGCGACGAAGGCCAGCTCCACGGCCTCACGCTGCTCGTACCGGGCGTCCGGGGCGAGCGGCGCGGCGGCGAGGCCGGCGTCGGGGTACGGACCGAGCCAGGCGACGTCCTGGTCCGGGTGGTTGTCCGGGACGGCGCGGTCGCTGGCCGGGCCGAGGTCGACCGGCAGGGCCCGCCGGGCGCGGCCGGCGACGGCGTCCAGGCAGACCCGGGTCGCCACGGTGTACAGCCACGAGCGCAGTGAGCCGCGTCCCGCGAAGCCGGGCAGCCCGCGCCAGGCCCGCAGCAGGGTGTCCTGGAGGGCGTCGTCCGCGTCGTGGACCGAGCCGAGCATCCGGTAGCAGTGGGCGTGCAGTTCCCGGCGCAGCGGTGCGACGAGCGCGGTGAAGGCGGCCTCGTCGACCACACCCGTCCCGGCCGGCTCGGGCGATCGGGCGGCGCTCGCGGAAGTGACGCTCACGAGCGACGATTCTGCCGCATCAGCCGAGTCTGGAAGGTGAACGGCTCACTCGCCATGAATTCGGAGGATCCGATGAGCGGCACGTCCACCACGCACGTCAGCACCGGCACACTGGAGGTACCCGACGGCCGGCTCTACTACGAGGTACGCGGACAGGGACCGCTGCTGGCCCTGGTCGCCGCCCCGATGGATGCCGCGGCCTTCGCGCCGCTGGCCGACCTGCTGGCCACGGAGCACACCGTGCTGACCACCGACCCGCGCGGGATCCACCGCAGCGTCCTGCACGACCCGCACCAGGACTCGACCCCCGAGCTGCGGGCGGACGACGTGTCGCGGCTCATCACCCACCTCGACGCCGGGCCGGCCGCCGTGCTCGGATCCAGCGGTGGTGCGGTGACCGTCCTCGCGCTCGCCCAGGCCCACCCCGAGCAGGTGCACACGGTCGTCGCGCACGAACCGCCGCTGCTCGGACTACTCGAGGACCGGAGCGAACGGCTCGCCCGGGAGGACGACATGATCGCCACCTACCTCGCCGGGGACCGGCTCGGCGCCGGGCGCAAGTTCCTCGCCAACGCCGACATTCACCTGCCGGAGGAGATGGTCCTGGCCATGTACGGCGGCGAACTCACCCCCCAGGCGGTCGCCGACGAGCATTTCCAGTACGTGCACATGATCCGGGGGACCACCCGGTTCCGGCCCGACGTCGCGGCGCTGCGCGGGGCGCCGGTCCGGGTCGTCGTCGGCCTCGGGGAGACCTCGACCGGGCAGGTCTGCGATCCGACCTCGCGGGCGCTCGCCACGGCGCTGGGCACGGCCCCGACGATGTTCCCCGGCGGGCACATCGGCTTCGTGGAGGATCCGGCCGCCTTCGCCGCCCGACTGCGCGAGGTGCTGGCCGCGACCTGAGCCGCGCGGGCCGGCCGGTGGACGCGCACCGGCCGGGGCTCCGTCACGACGACGGGCGCGGGATGCCGAGGCGTCCCGCGCCCGCGATCGCGCAGCGCTCTCCTCCGGCGTCGACGGCGGAGGAGTCCGCCGGCGCCGGATCAGGCGATCAGTTGACCGAGACGGCCGACCAGGCGGCGGCCACGGTGTTGTACTCGGCGCTGCCGGTGCCGTACAGGTCCTTGGCAGCCGACAGGGTGGCGGTGCGGGCACCCGAGTAGCCGGTGCGCGAGGTCATGTACACGGTGAGCGCGCGGTACCAGATGGCGCCGGCCTTGGCGTTGCCGATGCCGCTCACGGTGCTGCCGTTGCAGGTCGGGCTGTTGCCGTACGACGACGCGCCGCTGCCGACCGCGAGCAGGTAGAAGAAGTGGTTGGCCACCCCGGAGGAGTAGTGGACGTCCAGCCCCTTGATCTGGTTGCTGTAGCAGTCGGCGGACGCGCCGTCCTTGGACGGCTGGTCCATCCAGCGCAGCGGGGTGCCGTTGGTGCGCAGCTCCTCGCCGATCAGGTAGTCACCCGGGTCGTTGCTGTTGGCGGCGTAGAACTCGACCATGGTGCCGAAGATGTCGCTGGTGGCCTCGTTGAGGCCGCCGGACTCGCCGCTGTAACGCAGGCCGGCGGTGTTGCTGGTGACGCCGTGGCTCATCTCGTGCCCGGCGACGTCCAGCGAGGTGAGCGGGGTCCAGCCCTGGGAGGCGTCACCGTCACCGTAGGTCATGCAGAAGCAGGAGTCGCTCCAGAACGCGTTGACGTAGTTGCTGCTGTAGTGCACCCGGCTGTACGCGGCGACACCGTCGTTGCGGATGCCGTTGCGGCCGAAGGTGTTCTTGTAGTAGTCCCAGGTCACTGCGGCGCCGTAGTGCGCGTCGGCGGCGGTGGTCACCGGGTTGCCCAGGGTGCCGTCACCGAAGACGTTCGAGGTGCTGGTGACCAGGGTGCCGGTGCCACTGGTGCCACCGTTGAGGTTGTACGTCTTGTGGCCGCCCCGGGCGCCATCGTTGAGCTGGTAGGCGCCGCCCGAGAGGGTGGTGCCCACCGCGACCGAGCCGGAGTGGAAGGTGTTGCCGGTGCCGTCGGTCTGGATCGCGTCCCAGGCGTCGCGGACCTTGCCGGTGGTGGCGTCGACCAGCACGTTGAGCCGGCTCGGGGTCCCGTCGGCGCGGACGCCGCTCACCACGACCTGGTACGCCAGCGCGGTGCTGGCGCCGTCGGCGTCGTAGACGAGCTGGCTGCCGTCGATCGTGGCGCCGGCGGCGGTGGAGGCGGCGAGCGCGGTGCGGCTGGCGGCCGCCTCGCTGACCTTCGCCCTGGCGCCCCGGGTGGGTGCGGCGGCGAGGGTCTGGCTGGCGCCGCGCCAGGTGTTGCCCTTGCCGAGGTGCACGACCGTGTCGCCGCCCAGGACCGGCAGGCCGTCCTGGTAGCGGTGCAGCCGGACGTGCTCGGTGCCGTCGGTGTCGGTCAGCACGTTCTGGAGGGTGAACGTCTGGCCGGCGGCGACGAGGGCGCTGCCCGAGTGGGCCTTGAGCTGGGCGACTGCGCGGGTGAACGCGTCCCCGGTCACGGGGGCGGCGGAGGCGGTGGTCGGCAGGCCGCCGGCGGCGGCCAGCAGCGCGGCCGTGGCCAGACCGCCCAGGAGAGTGGTACGACGCATGGAGCTCCTACCTTCACTAGGACTGTCGGTCGGGGGGGTTCCGACCGACGGGTGACCCGCCGTGAGGGCGGCAGGTCCGCCACGTCCCCGCAAGGCGACAGGGCGTGACGACGCACACAGGATCGATGGAGGAAAGATCCTCGATGCGTGTTGCACATTCTTGCGTCATGAGGCCCATGTCTGTCACGCCCTCCGGCCAAGATTTTTTTCCAGGATCTTCGCCGCCCGTTCACCACCGCCGGACCCGGCCGACCCCGGGCAACGGGTGCCCTTGGCCGCCCGTGATCCCGCCCGTCCTCGGCCACCAGCCTCGCAGCCTGGGCAAATGAGCTCACTCCAGGCAGCCGGGCCGGGCTCCGGCACCACCGGGTCCGCCTCGCCGGCACGGCTCGCCGGCGGGCAGCTGATCGGCTCCGGCCTCCTGGACGTGGTCAACGCCTACACCGAGCCCCTGTCGGACCCGTTCGTGGTGGTGACCCGGGACGGCCTGTACCGGGTCGACATCACCGCCTGGGCCGGGCTGAACGTCGGCATCGGGGTCGCGCTCGTCCTGACCGGGTCGCTGGTCGTCGCGGCGCGACGCGGGTGGCGCCCGTCGCCCGCCCGGACGAGCCCGTCCTGACGCCGCCGGCCGTCGCCGGCCCGGTCAGCGGGCGTCGCAGATGCGGCCGGTCAGGGCCGGGTCGTTCTCGCGGTGCGCCGCCCAGATCGGGTTGAGCGACTGCACCAGCGGAGGCGCCTGCCAGGCCGCGCCCAGCCGCTGGAACAGCGCGTACTCCCGCCTCGGCCGACTGGTGAGGTCACCGGCCAGGAAGTCGACCACCCGTTCCTCGGCGGCCTGCCGGCCGACCAGGCCGCCGTGGAAGGCGGGGAGCTGGTAGACCGGGATCCGCGCGTACTCGCCCGGTGGCGCCTCGGCGGCGGTCACGGTCGGCAGGAACGCGATCATCCGGACTCCGGGCACCGGGCAGAGGGTGCGATTCCGGTAGAAGGGCGCATCAGCTAGTACAGAACGTACGAATGGCTCGTCCGGGCTGTTCTTCACCCGGCGGGGCAGGTTCGCCAGGGCGAACAGGATGCGCAGCTCCCAGCCGGCGGCGACCCCCCAGCCGGAGTGCCCAGGTGGCGGGTAGTAGGCCCGCCCCGGCTGCGCCAGCGGGCTGAACAGCAGCACCGCCTCGACCGATGACCGGGGCAGCAACTCCAGATAGGTGCGGGCGACCATCGCGCCCTCGCTCTGGCCGAGCAGCGCGATCGGCCGGCCGGTGCGGCGGTGCAACCGGTCGATCTGGGCTGCGAGCAGGACGGTGCTGGAGGCGACGGACCGGTGGGTGTCCTCGGCCCGGTAGGCCACGGGGTGACCCTTCGCGTCGAGGCCCCGGTAGGAGAACCGCTCCACCCGGGGGTCAACGGCAGGCCGGCCGTCCCAGCTGGAGTCGTGCCCGGCGATCACGATGATCGCGTGCGGCACCCGCTCGGGCAGCCGGGTGGCGAGCACCGGCGGTCGCCAGTCCCCCGACCGGCCCACCGCGACGTGGATCAACGACTGGGCCATCACCGCGCCGACGAGGATGAGCGCGAGCGCGATCGGCGCCACCGGCACCCGCGCCAACCGCACCCGGCGGGGCACCGCGGCGGCGGCCACGGTCTGCCGCCAGAGCAGGCCGTTCGCCACCCCGGCGAGCCCGGACACCACGACCGTCCACCAGCCGGGCGTGGCCGAGATGACCGCACCGGCGATCGTGAGCACCGCGAAGTTCAGCAACGACCACCCGAGCAGTTCGATCGAGGGCAGTCCGCGCCACCACCGTCCGACCACGCCGGCCCGCTGCAGGAACGGGGTGAGCAGCAGCATCGGCACCAGCGAGGCGAGCAGGTACCAGGAGAGACCGACCACCGCGAACGCCACGGAGAGCACCGCCCACGGCGAGATGATCACGGCAGCCAGCGCGGCCACCTCGAGGTTCCGCCGCACGAGCCAGCCCAGCGGGGGTCGTGGCGTGCCGTCGGGCCAGGCCAGCGCGGTGAGCCCGGCCGTGAGCACTCCCCGGAAGAGCGTGACGGCCAGCAGCCCGAACAGGAACGTCGGCCACGAGTCGTGGTAGACGAGCAGCCACCGCAGGTCGTGGTAGGAGTCGTACGGCCACACCGCGGTGACCTGGGGGGCGAGGCCACGGGCGGCGTGGAACCCGACGGCGTTCAGCACGACCTCCTCGACCACCGCGGGTCCGGCGGCGAGGATCAACAGCGCCCGCATCCGGCCACGCGTCGACTCCACGGCTGCTCCTCGCGCCACTCGCTGTCCCGACTCCCGGGCCGTGCCTCGCGGACCCCCCAACCGCCCCGGGTCGCGGAACCCTCTCTGCAGGATCTCGCGAAGCGGGCCGACAAAGGGGCGGATCGGGCGACCACGCGGGACACGGAGGGTTGCGGCGCGGTGCCGCTGCGCCACCGGACCCGGATCTCCGCGTGGCGTCCGCCGCGTCGCGTGGCAACCTGTCGCATCCCTCGGGCAGGATGCAGGTCGTGCGCCGCCAGCGAGACGACCAGCCGACCGGAGAACGCCGATGACCGACGACCTGATCGACGGCCCCGGCGACGGTGTCGGCCGGGTGCTCGGCACCGCCGACGCCACCCCGCTCACCTTCTGGACCGCGGTCTCCCCCGGCCGCTACCTGCAGCTCGACGACGTGGTGGTGACCCGCCGCGAGCTGCCCGACCGCGAGCCGGTGACCATCGCCGGCGTGGTCACCCAGGTGCGCGCCCGGCACGAGGGGGCGCAGTTCGACTCCGACGTGTTCGCCATCGCCGACGGCACGCTGCCCGCCCAGGTGCAGGAGGCCGCCGAGGTCACCACCACCCGGGTCGACCCGGAGTTCTACGTGCCGCCCACCCCGGGCGCGGTGGTGCACCGGGCCGAGGGCGACGCCCGGGCCCGGGCGCTGCACTTCGACCGGATGGAGCGCCGCATCCCGATGGGCATGGGCCGCGACGGCGTCCCGGTCTACCTGAACGCCGACTTCCTCGACGGCACCCGGGGCGCCCACGTCTCCATCTCCGGCATCTCCGGGGTGGCCACCAAGACCAGCTTCGCCACGTTCCTGCTCTACTCGGTCTTCCGGTCCGGGGTGCTGGGCGGCGACGCGGTCAACGCCAAGGCGCTCATCTTCAACGTCAAGGGCGAGGACCTGCTCTTCCTCGACCACCCCAACGCCCGGCTCGACGACGACACCCGGGCCGGCTACGCGAAGCTCGGCCTGGCCGCCAGCGCCTTCCCGGACGTCCGGGTCTACGCGCCGCCCCGGGTCGGCGACTCCTCCGGCACGCCGGACGTGAGCAGCCGGCTCACCGGCGTGGACAGCTTCTACTGGACGCTGAGCGAGTTCTGCGCCGACCGTCTCCTGCCGTACGTCTTCGCCGACGCCGACGACGAACGGCAGCAGTACACGATGGTGGTGCACTCGGTCGCCGCCCACCTCGCCCGGTACGCCCAGCCCGCCGACGGCGGGGTGAGCATCGACGGGGTCCGGCTCGGCTCGTACGCCGACCTGGTCGACCACATCGTCGAGCAGCTCAACGACGACGAGACCCGGGGTGACTGGGCGGGCAGCGCGGTGGGCCTGGGCACGGTCAACGCGTTCGCCCGCCGGCTGATCGGCAGCAAGAAGGACCTGGGCCGGCTCATCCGGGGCGACCTGGCGGCCCGCCGCCCGCACTCGATCAACACCGCGGAGAGCGCCCAGGTCACCGTGGTCGACCTGCACAATCTGCCGGACCGGGCGCAGCGCTTCGTGGTCGGCGTGACGCTCAAGAGCGAGTTCGAGCGCAAGGAGAAGGCCGGCACCGCCAAGCCGCTGCTCTTCGTGGTCCTCGACGAGCTCAACAAGTACGCCCCACGCGAGGGCTCCTCCCCCATCAAGGAGGTGCTGCTCGACATCGCCGAGCGGGGCCGCTCGCTCGGGGTGATCCTGGTCGGCGCGCAGCAGACGGCCAGCGAGGTGGAGCGGCGAATCGTCACCAACTCGGCGATCCGGGTGGTCGGCCGGCTCGACCCGGCCGAGGCGTCCCGCCCCGAGTACGGCTTCCTCCCGCCCGCCCAACGGCAGCGGGCGCTGCTGGCCAAGCCCGGCACCATGTTCGTCAACCAGCCGGACATTCCGGTGCCGCTGTGCCTGGAGTTCCCCTTCCCGGCCTGGGCCACCCGGGTCTCCGAGGCCGGCCGGGCGCCGTCGGAGACGCTCCGCTCGATCACCCAGGCGGCCGACCCGTTCGCGGTGGTGGGCTCCGGCAACTCCGACGACGACATCCCGTTCTGAGGTGCGGCCATGAAGATCCTGCACACCTCCGACTGGCACGTCGGCAAGGTTCTCAAGGGGCAGTCGCGGGTCGAGGAGCACAAGCAGGTCCTCGGCCAGGTGATCGACATCGCCCGGGTGGAGCGGCCCGACCTGGTGATCGTGGCCGGCGATCTCTACGACACCGCCGCACCCACCCCGGAGGCGACCCGCCTGGTGACCCGGGCGCTGACCGCGCTGCGCCGGACCGGGGCGGACGTGGTGGCGATCGGCGGCAACCACGACAACGGCCAGGCCCTCGACGCGCTGCGCCCGTGGGCCGAGGCGGCCGGCATCACCCTGCGCGGCGGCGTACGGGACAACCCGGCCGAGCACGTCATCGACGGGGTCACCGCCGGCGGTGAGCGCTGGCAGCTGGCCGCGCTGCCCTTCCTCTCCCAGCGGTACGCGGTCCGTGCCGTGGAGATGTACGAGCTGACCGCCGCCGAGGCCAACCAGACGTACGCCGACCACCTCGGCCGGGTCCTCGCCCGGCTCGCCGAGGGATTCACCGAGCCGGACCGGGTGCACCTGGTCACCGCCCACCTCACCGTAGTCGGCGCCAGCACCGGCGGCGGCGAGCGGGACGCGCACACCGTGCTGGGCTACGCGGTCCCGGCCACGGTCTTCCCCGGCAACGCGCACTACGTGGCGCTGGGCCATCTGCACCGGTCCCAGCGCGTCATCGGCCCCTGCCCGATCCGCTACAGCGGCAGCCCCCTCGCGGTCGACTTCGGTGAGCAGGAGAACATCGGCTCAGTGACCGTCGTCGAGGTCACCGCCACCACCGCGGCGCAGGTCCGGGAGGTGCCGGTACCCGGCGCGGTGCCGCTGCGCACGGTCCGGGGCACCCTGGCCCAGCTCGCCGAGCTCGACGCCCCTGAGGGCTGGCTGCGGGTCTACGTCCGCGAACAGCCCCGCGCCGGGCTGCGCGAGGAGGTGCAGGAGCTACTGCCCCGGGCGCTGGAGATCCGGATCGACCCGGAGCTGGTGCCCGCCCCCGGCAGCGGCACCCGCACCGCCCAGCGGGCCGGCCGCTCGCCGCGCGAGCTCTTCGCCGACTACCTGGGCAGCCGGGGGCACGCCGACGAGGGCGTCCAGGAGCTCTTCGACGAGCTGCTCGAGGAGGTCGATCACTGATGCGGCCGATGCGGCTGGACATGGCGGGCTTCACCGTCTTCCGCGAGGAGACCACCGTCGACTTCACCGACGCGGACTTCTTCGCCCTGGTCGGCCCCACCGGCTCCGGCAAGTCGACGGTGCTCGACGCGATCTGCTTCGCCCTCTACGGCACGGTGCCCCGCTGGGGCGGCACCCGGGGACTGGCCAACGCGCTCGCCCCCTCGGCCACCGAGGCCCGGGTGCGGCTGGTCTTCGAGTCCGCCGGCGACCGGTACGTGGCCACCCGGGTGGTCCGCCGGGACGGCCGGGGCACGGTGAAGACCGCCAACGCCGGGTTGCAGCTGATGCCACCCGGCTTCGACGTCACCAAGCTCGACACCGGGCTGAGCCCCGAGGATCTGGGCGAGGTGGTGGCCGGCACCCCCGCCGAGATGGAGCAGGCGGTGCTGGACGCGGTCGGCCTGCCCTACGAGCAGTTCACCAGCTGCGTGGTGCTGCCGCAGGGGCAGTTCGCCGACTTCCTGCACGCCAAGCCGGCCACCCGGCAGCAGATCCTGGTAAACCTGCTCGGCCTCGGCATCTACGAGGACGTGCAGAAGCGGGCCACCGAGCGCGCCGGCCAGGCCGAGGCGAGACTGGAGGCGGTCGACCGGATGCTCGGCGGGCTCGCCGACGTCGACGACGAGGCCCTGGCGGGCGCGGGCCGGCGGGTGGACCGGATGCGCGAGCTGGCCGGGGCGGTCACGGCCGCCGTACCGCAGCTGGACCGGGCCCGGGTCACGGCGCGGGAGCAGGCGGCGGCGCTCGCGGCGCTCGACGCGGAGCTGGCCGTGCTGACCGGGGTCCGGCCGCCGGACGGGACCGCCGAGCTGGCCCGGGCGGTGGCCACCGCCCGGGCAACCGCCGACGAGACCGGCGCGGCGGTCGGGCTGGCCGAGGAACGCGAGGAGAAGCTGCGCGGCGAGCTGGCCGCGGCCGGCGACGAGAGCGCGCTGCGACTGCTGCTCAAGGCGCACGCCGACCGGGACCGGCTGACCGGCGAGGCGGCGGCGGTCGGCGCGGCGGTGAGCGCGGCGCAGGCCGAGCACGACACGGCGACCGGCGCGCTGGCCGAGGCCCGGGCGCTCGCCGAGCGCGCCGAGGCCGAGCTGGAGGCGGCGTTCCGGGCGCACGAGGAGGCCAAGGCCACCGACCAGGCGGTGGCGCTGCGGGCGCACCTGGCCGCCGGCGGCCCGTGCCCGGTCTGTGAGCAGGTGGTCCCCCGGGTGCCGGCGGTACCCGAGGAGTCGGCGGTGGCTCGGGCGATCGCCGCCGGCAAGGCGGCCCGGGCGGCCAATGAGGCGGCCAAGCGGGTGGTGCAGGAGCGCGACACCACCGCGCGCGAGCTGGACCGGGTGCTGCTGCGCGCCCGCACCGAGCACGACCAGCTGCGGGCCCGGCTGGCCGAGCTGGACGCGCAGCTCGCCGGCGCGGCCACGCCGGAGACCCTGCGGGAGAACCTGGCGGAGCACGCGCGGCTGCGCCGTGCCCTGGAGGAGGCGGCCGGGGCGGTCCGGGCCGGTCGGGACGCCGCCCGCAGGGCCCGGGGCGCGCTCGACGGGGCGCAGGAGCGGCTGCGCCGAGCGTGGCGCGACTTCGACACCACCCGCGACGGGCTGGCCCGGTTCGGCCCGCCCGCCGCCGACCGCGAGGACGTGGCCGCCGCCTGGACCGCCCTCGCCGGGTGGGCCGGTGCGCAGGCCGACCGGCGGCGGGCCGACCGGGACGGGCTGGTCACCGCGGTGAGCGCGGCCGAGGCCGCGGTGCGCGAGGCCGGGGAGCGGATCGCCGGGCTCTTCACCGCCGCCGGGCTGGACGCGGCCGACGACCCGCTGCGGGACGCGGCGGTGGCGGTGGAGCGCGCCGAGGCGGAGCTGCGCCGGCTCCAGGACCGCCGCGAGCAGGCCGCCGAACTGCACGAGCAGCGGACCGGGCACGAACGCCAGGCCCGGGTCGCCCGGGCCCTCGCCGGGCACCTGCGGGCCAACAACTTCGAGCGCTGGCTGCTGGCCGAGGCGCTGGACCTGCTGGTCGACGGCGCGTCGCGGATCCTGCGCGAGCTGTCGGGCGGCCAGTACGACCTGGTACACGACAAGGGCGAGTTCTTCGTGGTCGACCAGCACGACGCCGGACTGCGCCGGGGGGTGCGCACGCTCTCCGGCGGGGAGACGTTCCAGGCCTCGCTGGCGCTGGCTCTCGCGCTGTCCGAGCAGCTCGCCGGGATGTCCACCACCGCGGCCAGCCTGGAGTCCATCGTCCTCGACGAGGGCTTCGGCACCCTCGACGCGGCCACCCTGGACACCGTCGCGGCCACCCTGGAGAACCTGGCCGCCCGCGGCGACCGGATGGTCGGCGTGGTCACCCACGTACCGGCGCTCGCCGAGCGGATCCCGGTCCGCTTCGAGGTCCGCAAGGACGCCCGGACCGCCCGGGTGGAACGGACCGGCCTGTGAGCGGGGCGGGGGCGGCGTGACGCGCTTCTTCGTCGACGCGTGGGACCCGGCGTACGGGGCGTCGTTCGAGGCGGCCGGCGGGGGCGGGCCGGCGGCCCCGAGCAGCGCCCAGGTCGACGCCGAGGTCGAGCTGCCGGCCGCCGACTGGCGGGCCGTCGGGGCCCGGCCGGACCTGGCCGCCCCGGACGTGGTGCTGCTGGTCGACGGGGTACGCCGGATCGACGCCAGTGTCTGGACGGCCGAGGACGACGGCGGCTCGTATCCGGGCATCGCCGCCTCGTACGCCGCCGGGGTGGTCCGCTGCGACCTGGATCGCGGCGCGGCGGAGCTGGCCGGGGCGCAGGTGGGTCGGGGGTTGTTCACCGCCAGCCCCTCGGCACAGGACGTGGTGGCCGGCACGATCCGCTACCCGGTGCACCGGGTCGGCGGCAGCGGTGAGCTGAGTAAACTGCCCGCCGCGGTGCAGGCGCCGCTGACCGCGCTGGAGGTGGCGGTGTCCGACGCGGTGCGGACCGACGGCGACCTGCTGGTGGTGGACGGGCCGCTGCGCAGCCGCCGGAACCTGCCGCGCACCCTGGGCTACATCAAGACCCAGCACAGCCAGTACCTCGACGCGCGGCTGACCGCCGTGGTCACCGGCCTGGCCCCGGGGCAGCGCAGCCCGGTGTTCCGGCTGGGCACCGCCTGGGGCGGCTACTCCTGGTATCTCCGGCTGCCGGTCTCCGGCGGCGCGCCCTGGGCGGGAATCGTGCGGGTGGAGTGCTCCGCCGAGCTGACCGAGGCCGAGGCGATCGAGCTGGCTGAGCTGTCCCTGGTCACCCTGCCCCGGTTCGCCTCCAGCCCGTACAAGGATCCGCGGGCCCCGCAGAACCTGATCCCGATCGCCGGCCTGGAGCGTCGGCTGCGCGGGCTGCTCGGCGACGCCCGGCTGCTGCACCGGGTGCTGGCCAGCGCGGCCCGGGGGATCCGGCGCTGATGGGCCGCCGACGCGGCGCCGACCGGCTGGTCGAGCAGGTCGACACCGGACGGGCCGAACTGGTGCCGGACCCGGACCGGCCGGGCTCGTGGACGCTGCTGCTCGACGACGCCCCACAGTCGCACGTGGACCTGGCCGACCCGACGCACCTGGAGTTCGAGTACGTCCGCCGGCTGGCCGCCGCGATCGACCTTGTCGCCCCGCCCGGCACGCCGCTGCGGGTGCTGCACCTGGGCGGCGGCGCGCTGACCCTGCCCCGGTACGTCTCCGCCACCCGGCCCGGCTCCACCCAGCGGGTGTCCGAGGTGGACGGCGCGCTGGTGGAGCTGGTGCGCCGGGCGCTGCCCTGGCCGAGCGACCCGCGGCTGCGGGTCCGGGTGGCCGATGCCCGGGCCACCCTCACGTCGAGCCGGGACGCCGGCTACGACCTGGTGGTCGCCGATGTCTTCGCCGGCGCCCGTACCCCGGCTCACCTGACCTCTGTGGAGTACGCGGCCGAGGTGGCCCGGGTGCTCCGGCCCGGCGGGTTCTACCTGGCGAACATCGCCGACGGGCCGCCGCTGCGGCACGCCCGCGCGCAGGTGGCCACGGTGCGGACGGTGCTGCCCCGGGGCTGCCTGGTGGGCGACGCGGCGGTGCTGCGCGGCCGGCGCTACGGCAACCTGGTGCTGGTGGCGTCCCGGGTGGAGCCGCCGGTGCCGGAGCTGACCCGGCGGGCCGCCGGGGACTGGTTCCCCGGCCGGGTGCTGGCCGGGGCGGAGCTGGACCGGTTCGCCGGCGGCGCCCCGGTGGTCCGCGACGCGGACGCCACCGATTCCACCCCGCCACCGCCCGGAATTTTTTCCGTGCGTCGTTGATCCGCTCGGCGGATTGCTCCGTATCACCGGGCGGCCACGCCCGTGGGGGCCGGCTGAGGTCATCGGACACCGGAGGTCTGCATGCATGCGGTGGCGGCCGGCTGGCACGGCGAGGTGGCGAGGCCCGAGTGGATGTTCGCCCGGGCGCAGCCTCAGTCGCGCGCGTCGAGGTTGGGCCGCGGGGTCGACGGCCGGTCCGCCGATCGCCAGAATGACCCGGTGACGCCGCGACCGGTGCCCGGACGCCACCAGGCGGCGTCCACCGAGGCCAGTCACTCCGACCAGCTGATCCGGCTGCTCTACGCGGAGCACGCCGGTCCGCTGCTGATGTTCGTGATGCGGCTGACCGGCGGTGACCGGCAGCGCGCCGAGGACATCGTGCAGGAGACGCTGCTGCGGGCCTGGCGCAACGCGCACCGGCTGGGCACCCAGGGCCAGGGTTCGCTGCGTCCGTGGCTGGTCACGGTGGCCCGCCGCATCGCCATCGATGAGCACCGCAGCGAGCAGGCCCGCCCGGCGGAGACGTACGACCGGGACCTGACCGCGTTCGCCGAGGCGGACAGCACCGACCGGGTGCTGCGCACGATGACCGTGGCCGACGCGCTGCGTACGCTGAGCCAGTCGCACCGGGAGATCCTGGTGGCGACGTACTTCCGGGGGCGTACCGTGCCCGAGGCGGCCGAGGAGCTGGGCCTCCCGCTCGGCACCGCGAAGTCGCGCGTCTACTACGCGCTGCGCGCGCTGCGCACGGCTCTGCAGGAAAGGGGGGTGACGGAATGAGCCGGGCGGATCACATGGACGTCGCCGCGTACGCGCTCGGCGTGCTGGACCCGCAGGACGCGGAGCGGTTCGAGGAGCACCTCGCCACCTGTTGGGCGTGCGCGGCGGAGCTGGAGACGATGGTCCCGGTGGTGGGGCTGCTCTCCGGGATCGACGGCGAGACGATGGCGGCGCTGGAGCAGACCCACACGGATCCGGCGCTGCTGGACCGGACGTTGCACGCGGTGCGGCTGGACCGGCGGCGGAACCGGGTGCGGCAGCTCTTCGCGACCGCCGCCGCCGTGGTGGTGTTCGGTACCGTCAGCGGCGTCGGCCTCGCCACCGTGTTCGACGGCAGCCAGCCGCTCCCGCAGGCCGAGCCGACCCAGAGCGTGCCCACCGCGGCCCCGACCGGCACCGCGGGTGATCCGGGCGACCCGAACATCGGCGGCACGGAGCCGGAGGGCGACGAGCACCGGGCGACCGACCCGAGCACCGGCGTGCAGACGAACATGTGGCTCGCCCGCAAGGAGTACGGCACGCAGATCAGCGTGCGGCTGGCCCGGCTGCCGGGGCCGCGCACCTGCCGGCTGGTGGTGATCCGTAAGAACAACACCAGCGAGGTGGTGAGCACCTGGTCGGTGCCGGGCACCGGCTACGGGACGAGCGCCCGGAGTGACGCGCTGGAGCTGAGCGCGTCCACGTCGGCCACGCTCGACGACATCGCGAAGATCCAGGTGCAGTCGATCGACGTTGGCGGGATCGCCACGCCGCTGGTGACGGTGGCCGACATCTGACCCGAGGCGACGTCGGCGCCGGGCAGCCGCACCGCCCGGCGCCGTTCCGGCATGTCCGGACCCGGGTCCACCCGACGTGCTCCCCCACGTGCCGCAGGTCGGGACGGTTCAACAAGCCCACTGTGAAATGGACCACCCTTCCCTCTTCAACCTTGACAGCGCGCCGCCCGTACTACCCGGCGAACTGCCAAGATTGAGGAGGGCACGTGGCACACCTGAAGCGGACGACCGTCATCGTCGCGAGCGCGATGGTCGCACTAACGGCCTGCGCGCCCGCGGGCTACGACGGGGCGAACTCGAGCGCGGCCGAGCCGGTCGCCGTCGCCGCGGCCGAGCCCACCGCGACGGCCGAACCGGAGGCCGCCGCCACCGCGGACAACCAGGCCGCGCCCGCGGCCGACGTGCAGCTCACCGACCAGCTGATCGGCAAGAAGGTCCCCCGGATGGGCAACGTCGTCACCGACCAGGACGGGTGGGTGCTCTACCGCTTCGACAAGGACTCGGCCGACCCGCCGCAGTCCAACTGCGTGGACAAGTGCGCCCAGGTCTGGCCGCCCGCCCTGACCGACGGCAACCCGCAGTTGCAGGGCATCGCCGACGACAAGATCGGCACGGTCACCCGCCAGGACGGCACCCGGCAGATCACCATCGGCGGCTGGCCGGTCTACCGGTACATCGGTGACAAGAAGCCCGGCCAGTGGAAGGGCCAGGGGGTCGGCGGCACCTGGTGGGTGATCGACCAGAACGGCAAGAAGAACCTGACGTGCGTGCCCACCGGCACCCCGACGGCGGTCGCCCCGCCGGCCACCGGCGACTCGGGCGGCTCGGACAGCGGCGGCTACTCGTACTGATCCAGGCCGGGTAGGGACACGGTGGCCGGTCGCAGCCGAGGAGGGCGCGGCCGGCCATCGTCGTGCACCCGGACGCCGGCACACCGGCAGCGTCCCGGCGGTGTCGCCCGTCACGGCGCACCGTCATGGCAGAGTGGCCGGGTGACCTCCCCCGCCGCCCGCCGGACGTTGCACCCTCCGGCCGGCTATCGACTGGCCGCCTCGGTGCGCGGGCTCACCTTCAGCGCGTACGACCCGTGCGCCCGGGTCGCCGCCGGCACCTTCTGGTGGGCCACCCGCACCCCGGCCGGGCCGGCCACCCTCGCGCTGCGGCCCGAGGCGGGTGAGCTGGTCGCGGAGGGATACGGCCCCGGAGCGGTCTGGGTGGTCGACCGGGCCGACGCGGTGGCCGGGCTGCGCGACGACCTGACCGGCTTCGCCGAGCTCGCGGCGGCGCACCCGCTGGTCGCCCGGCTGGCCCGTGAGCACCACGGGCTGCGGATGCCGGCCACCGGCCTGGTCTTCCCCCGGGTGCTGCGGGCCGTCCTGGAGCAGAAGGTCACCGGCAAGGAGGCGTATCGGGCGTACGCGGCGACCGTCCGGCACTTCCGGGAGCCGGCGCCCGGTCCGCTGCAACCGCTGCTGCTGCCGCCGGAGGCGGCGACGGTGGCCGCGGCCCCGTACTGGGTCTTCCACCCGTTCGGTGTGGAGCAGCGCCGGGCCGACACACTGCGCCGCGCCGCGGCTGTCGCGGACCGGCTGGAACGCTGCGCCGACGCCGCCGAGGCCACCCGCCGGCTCACCGCGATTCCCGGCATCGGCCCGTGGACCGCCGCCGAGGTGGTCCGGATCGCGTACGGCGACCCGGACGCGGTCAGCGTCGGCGACTACCACATCCCCAACACGGTGGCCTGGGCGCTGGCGGGGGAGCCGCGCGGCGACGACGCCCGGATGCTGGCGCTGCTGGAGCCGTTCCGGGGCCACCGGGGGCGGGTCTGCCTGCTGCTGGAGGCGGCCGGCATCCAGGCGCCCCGATACGGCCCCCGGGCGGGCATCCGCTCCTTCGCCGCCTACTGAGCGGCGCAGAGCCGGCGCAGGGTACGCCCCAGCCACCAGGCGTACAGGTGCTGGACCGCCCGGGCGAGCGGCCCGGCGGCGCGCACGTACCAGCGGGCGGGGCGGCTGAACGCGGTCACCTCGAAGAAGACCCGGTCCCCGGCCCGCCGCACCAGGAACGCCTCCTCGCCGATCTCCGGATGCCCGGGCAGCGTGCCGTAGCCGAAGCCGGCCCGGTCCGGCTCGTCCAGCGCCCAGACCACCTCGGTCGGGCCCCAGATGCGCAGCGGCCCGACCCCGAGACCCGGGGTGACCTGTACGCCCGCGTCGGCGCGCGGCGCATCGGTGCGCATCGCCACCCCCGCCGCCCGGTGCAACCGCCAGCCGAGCACCGCGGCCGCGGCGACCGGGAAGCAGCCGTCCGGCAGCCGGACCCGGTGGCGCAGGTGCTGGTAGCCGGCCGGCAGGCGTCCGTCGCGGGTCGCACCCACCTCGGTGTACGTCAGCTCGGGCACGGCCACCTCCTCGCGCGGGACCCCGCCAGCGTACGGCCCCGGGGCGGGCGGGCCGCCGGGCGTCGGCCCGGCGGGCTGTGGTGGGCTTGTCGGGTGACCGATCAGGTGACCATCGCCCCGGCCGGGGTCGCGGACGCCGGCGAGATCCTCACCGTGCAGCGCGCCGCGTACCTGGTGGAGGCGCAGCGTTACGCCGACCCGTTCCTGCCGCCGCTGACCGAGACGCTGGACGAGGTGCGGGCCGACCTGGCCGGCCCGACCGTGGTGCTGGCCGCCCGGCTCGGGCCCCGCCTGGTCGGCTCGGTGCGCGCCCGCATCGACGGCGACACCGCCCACATCGGCCGCCTCTCGGTCGCGCCGGACCAGCAGGGTCGGGGCGTCGGCGGGCGGCTGCTCACCGCGATCGAGGCGGCCTGCGCGGGCCGGGTGGCCCGGTTCGCCCTGTTCACCGGCGCGGACAGCGCGGAGAACCTGGGGCTGTACGCGCGGCGCGGCTACCGGGTGGTGACGCACCGGCCGGACGAGAACGGCAACCGCCTGGCGGTGCTGGAGAAGGCGCTCGACCCGACGGGAACGGCTCCTTCCGGGTGACGCCGGAACCTCGCCCGGAGGCGAGGTGCGGTGCCGGGGTGGGCGTGACCCACGGTGATCAGGACCGGGGACGACGACATCTCCCCGGCCGGCGTCGGCGCGTCAGTCCCGCTCGCAGCGGCGCTTGAGCCCGTCGGCCTCCTGCCGCAGGTAGCCGCGGATGGTCCGGCCGCCGAGCAGCCCGACCAGCCAGGCCAGCGGGCCGGTCTGCGCCATCACCAGCTCGGCGCGGACCCGCCCGTCGGGCAGCGGGACCACCCGGTGCTCGCCCCGGCTGTGCACGCCCGGGCTGTCGGACTCCCAGACGAACACACGCGGCTCGTCGATCTCGGTGACCCGCCAGACCGCCGGTCGCAGCCGGGGCTGCTCCAGCCGGGCCGACGAGCCGAGGGCGAACGGCCCGGGCTCCAGCCGGCGCGCGGCGGTCACCGAGGGCGTCCACTCCGGCCAGCGCTCCACATCGGTCTGCACCGCCCAGACCCGGTCGGCGGCGGCGGTGATCTCGACGGACTCGACGAACCGCATGGCGCTCCCTCCCCGTGCTGACACGGTCAGGTTACGCCCGGTATAGACCCCGGATGATCCCGTGCGCGGTGGCGGCCGTCACGCGGCCTCGCGGAGGTCGGCCAGGCCGACCGGGGCGTGCCGGCGCAGCAGCTCCTCCAGCTCGGCCACCGAGGCGACCTCGCCGATCACGTTGGCGCCGCCGCCGTGCTCGGGGCGGTAGCGGTGCACCAGCCGGTAGCGGTACCGCCCGCGGATCAGCTGCACGCTGACCCGCCAGCGTCCGCAGCACCCGCAGCTCCACTCCGGCACGCCGCGAACGGTAGCGCCGAGCCGGTGTTCCGCCATCCGGTCGGCGGGGACGAACGGGTCGGTGCGGGGACACGCCACCCGGCACCGCCGGTGATCTGCCTCACGGCTGTCGGTGGCGTCTGGTTGACTGGTCGCCGTGGACCTGCCGATCAATCCGCCGGTCGAGCCGATGCTGGCCAAGAGCGTGCCCCAGCTCCCCACCGCGCCCGGCATGACGTACGAGCCGAAGTGGGACGGCTTCCGCTGCATCATCTTCCGCGACGGGGACGAGGTCGAGCTGGCCAGCCGGGGCGGCAAGACGATGACCCGCTACTTCCCCGAGGTCGTCGAGCAGGCCCGACGCCAGCTCCCGCCGCGGTGCGCGGTCGACGGCGAGCTGGTCGTGATCCGCCGCGACGGGCCGGGCGGGCAGCCCCGGCTCGACTTCGAGCTGCTCGCCCAGCGGATCCACCCGGCCGCCTCCCGGGTGAAGCTGCTCGCCGAGACCACCCCGGCCGACTTCGTCGCCTTCGACCTGCTCGCCCTCGACGACGAGCTGCTCACCGACCGGCCCTACCCGCAGCGCCGGGCCGCGCTGGAGAAGGCGCTGGCCAAGGTCCGCCCGCCGGTGCACGTCACCCAGGTCACCACCGACCCGGAGACGGCCCGGCGCTGGTTCGACGTCTTCGAGGGCGCCGGCCTGGACGGCCTCATCGTCAAGCCCGCCGACCTGCCCTACGAGCCGGGCAAGCGGCTGATGTTCAAGGTCAAGCACGCCCGGACCGCCGACGTGGTGGTGGCCGGCTTCCGCTGGCACAAGTCCGGCCCGGTGGTCGGCTCGCTGCTGCTCGGTCTCTACGACGACGCCGGGGTGCTGCACCACATCGGGGTCAGCTCCTCGTTCACCGCCGCGCGGCGCAAGGAGCTGCTGGCCGAGCTGGAGCCGTACCGCGAGGTCGCCGCCGACCACCCGTGGGTGCACGGCGACCACGAACGCGGGCAGCGCATCCCCGGCGGGGTGAGCCGGTGGACCGGCACCAAGAACCTCGAGTGGGAGCCGCTGCGCCCGGATCTGGTGGCCGAGGTCGGCTACGACGCGATGGAGGGCGACCGGCTGCGGCACACCGCCCAGTTCGTCCGCTGGCGTCCGGACCGCGATCCCCGCTCCTGCAGCTACGACCAGCTCGAACGCCCGATCCGGTACGACGTGGACGAGGTGCTGCGCGGGGACCCGGCGGCGACCGTCGGCGGCGGAGGCGGCCGGGCGTAGCCTGGCCGTCGACACGATCATGGAAGGCTGCCACGTGACCCGCTTCTCCGACCGGATCCGTCGGGTTCGGCCCGCCCTGGCCGGGTTCGCCGCGGCGGTGCTGCTCACCGCCGGCTGCACCCTGCCGGTGATCGCCCCGCGCGTCGAGGGCCAGGTGGAGGCCGCACCTCCGGGCACCGCACCCACCTGGCGCGCCTGCCCGGAGGTCCCGGACGAGCTGGTCGGCCGGGGCGCGCAGGGCATGCGCTACGAGTGCGCCCGGATCGCCGTACCCCGGAACTGGGGCACCGGCGCGGCCACCGGCGCGACCGCCGGGCCCGGCACCGGGGAGACCTTCGAGATCGCGCTGATCCGGATCCGGTCGGAGCGGCAGCACGACCGGATCGGGTCGCTGGTGGTCAACCCGGGCGGTCCCGGCGCCTCCGGCGTGGACACCGCCGTCTACCTCTCCTTCGGCTCCGGGTTCGGCGGGCTGCCGACCGCGGTCACCGACCGCTTCGACATCGTCGGCTTCGACCCGCGCGGGGTGGCCCGGTCCAGCCCGGTGAAGTGCATCTCCGACGCCGACCTGGACGCCAGCTTCGGCTACGAGCCGGATCCGGAGAGCCAGGCGTCATTCGACGGCTTCGCCGACCTCAACCAGCGGATCGGCCGGCGGTGCGGCGACAAGTACGGCGATCAGCTCGTGCTCTACGGCACCGAGCAGGCGGCCCGGGACATGGACGCGGTACGCGCGGCGGTGGGCGACGAGAAGTTGACCTACCTCGGCTACTCGTACGGCACCCTGCTCGGCGCGACCTACGCGCAGCTCTACCCGAAGCGGGTCCGCGCCCTCGTGCTCGACGGCGCGGTGGACCCGCAGCAGAAGCTGATCGCCGGGTCGGAGAGCCAGGCGAAGGGCTTCGAGCGGGCGTTCGACAACTTCGCCCGCTGGTGCCAGGCCAACGCCGGCCGCTGCCCGATCGCGCCGGACGCGCGGGCCGCGGTCACCTCCGCGATCGACAAGGCCGAGGTCTCCCCGGTGCGGGGGAAGGACGGCCGGGAGGCCACCGGGGGCTGGGTGTTCTACGCGGTCATCTCCTCCCTCTACACCGAGGCGGGCTGGCAGGAGCTGGCCCGGGCGATCGACTCGCTGCAGGCCGGCGACCCGACC
This sequence comes from Micromonospora mangrovicola, assembly GCF_047200535.1. Taxonomy (NCBI): domain Bacteria; kingdom Bacillati; phylum Actinomycetota; class Actinomycetes; order Micromonosporales; family Micromonosporaceae; genus Micromonospora; species Micromonospora mangrovicola. The sequence goes on from NZ_JBJZOG010000004.1 coordinate 49,195, forward strand.
GGGGTGTTCAAGCTCGCCGACGCGTACGCGGGCCGCGACGAGAACGGGCACTATTCGAATCTGTTCGACGCCAACATGGCGGTGAACTGCGCGGACGAGACGGAGAAGCCGTCCGTCGAGCAGATCCGCCGGCTCCAGTCGCAGTGGCGCGCGAAGTACCCGCTGTTCGGCCCGGCCCTGGCGGTCGGGATCCTCACCTGCGTCGAGTGGCCCGGCAAGCGGGACCCGTACCCGACCGGCAAGGCGGTCGGCGCGCCGCCGATCGTGGTGGTGGGCACCACCGGCGACCCGGCTACCCCCTACGAGCAGACCGCCGCGCTCGCCTCGATGCTGGGCGTCGGACGGGTGCTGACCTGGGAGGGCGAGGGGCACACCGCCTACCCGCAGACGGCCTGCGTGACGGCCGCCGTCGACGCGTACCTGATCTCGCTCGCCGTTCCGCGGGAGGGGCTGCGCTGTCCGGCCCGGTGAGCACGCGCCGGCCGGTCAGCCGGCCCGCGCCGCGCGGCTGCCCGAACCATCGCTGACCCGGCCTCACCGCCGCCGTCGGCGGCGACGTCGGGCGGACCGCTCCCAGAGCGGCGCGCCGCTGCCCGGCCCGTGCAGCAGCGGGCGCTCCGACTCGGGCATCTCGATGCCCTGCCGGGCGGCCATCTCCTCCACCAGCGCCCGCAGCCGGCGCACGTCGGCCTTCAACTCCTCCTGCTCCTCGTGCTCGAAGGCGTCGTCGTCAACGATCAGCCGGCTGGCGAAGTGCGCGGTGATCAGCGGGATGACCAGGAGGACCATGGTGGAGATGAGCAGCGCGGCGAGGAAGCGTCCCGCGAAGGTGGTCGGCGAGATGTCGCCGTACCCGACCGTCGAGGCGGTCACCACCGCCCACCAGACGGAGTCCGCGGCGTTCTTCCGCTCTACGTGGCTGTAGATGATGCCCGCCACCACGATCATCAGCAGGTAGGAGATGATCAACGTCCGCGGCGAGTTGGCGAACCACACCAGGCCCCGGTAGATCCAGCGGAACGGCAGCAGCAGGACGTCCATGGCGACATGCTGCCCGCTGCCGGCGACCGCCGCCCGGACATCGCCGGTCACCACTGTGCCAAGCTGCCGGCATGACCGACGTGATCTTCCGGGAGGCGGTCCGCGCCGACCTGCCCGGCGTCATCGCCCTGCTCGCCGACGACGTGCTGGGCAAGACCCGCGACTTCACCGAGGTGGACGAGGCGTACGACCGGGCGTTCGCCGACATCGCCGCCGACCCGCGGAACCACCTGGTCGTCGCCGACCGCGGCGGCGAACTGCTCGGGTGCATGCAGATCACGTACATCCCGGGACTGGGCCGGCACGGCGCCGAGCGGTCGCTGATCGAGGCGGTCCGGGTCCGCTCGGACCTGCGCGGGCAGGGGTTGGGCCGGGCGATGATGACCTGGGCGGTCGACCGGGCCCGCGAGCGGGGCTGCGCGCTGGTACAGCTCACCACCGACAAGTCCCGCGCCGACGCGCACCGCTTCTACCGCGGCCTCGGCTTCGTGGCCAGCCACGAGGGGATGAAGCTGGCCCTCTGACCCCGGGCGCTCCCCCACACCGGGGAGCCGGTTCCCCGCCGGGCGGGAGGGTCGGGAACGGCCGCCGGGCCAGGCTGGACGGGCAACCGAGGAGGACCGCCATGCCCGTCACCGCCGTATCCACCGGCCGGCCCGCCCCCGCCTGGGCGGTCCGCGTCGCCCACCTGATCCCGCTGGCCGTGCTCCCCTCCGGCCTGTGGCGGATCGCCCTGGTCGCCGGAGTGCCGATCGGGGCTTCCGCGTACGGCGCACCGGTCCGCCCGGGGCTCGGGGAGAGCCTCTACATCGTCTCGTTGAGCCTGGTGTCGGAGGGGCTGGCACTGCTCGCGCTGGGCCTGGTCCGCCCGTGGGGCGAGGTGTTCCCCCGGTGGCTGCCCGGGCTCGGCGGCCGGCGGGTGCCGCCGTCGGTCGCGGTCACCGCCGCCACGACCGGCGCCCTCGCGCTCACCCTGATCTGGGGATACGCCGCCTGGGGCGTGGTCATCCGGGGCAACGACCTGGGCTTCTCCCCAGCCGGCTTCGCCCTCCTGGTGGCCTGCTACCTGCCCCTCCTCCTCTGGGGACCCCTCCTGCTCATCCTCACCGTCGCCTACCACCGCCGCCGCTCCCGCCACCGCCCTGCCGCGCCGAACGCGACGGCCGGTCGGGCCGGCGGCCCCGTGACCGCCGCGACGCGGGTCAGTCGGTGACCAGCCGGCCGTCCCGGAGGGTGAGGGTACGGTCGGCCATCTCGATCAGGGCCGGATCGTGGGTGGCCACCAGGGCGGTCATGCCCCTGGCGTGCACCACGGCCCGGAGCAGGTCCATGATGGCGCGGCCGGTCTCCGAGTCGAGCTGGCCGGTCGGCTCGTCGGCGATGAGCAGGTCCGGCTCGTTGGCCAGGGCCCGGGCGACAGCCACCCGCTGCTGCTGCCCGCCGGAGAGCTCGTACGGACGTTGCGCGGCGTGCCCGCCCAGCCCGACCAGTTCCAGCAGCACGGCGACCCGCTGCTCCCGCTCCGCGGCCGGCACCCTGGCCAGCCGCAGCGGCACCCCGACGTTCTCCGCCGCGGACAGGATCGGCACCAGGCCGAAGGTCTGGAAGACGAAACCCACGGTCCCCCGGCGCAGCGCCAGCAGCTTCCGCTCGCTCGCCGCGGTGACCTCGTGCCCGGCCACCACGACCCGGCCGGTGTCCGGCCGGTCCAGCCCGCCGACCAGGTTCAGCAGGGTGGTCTTGCCGGCGCCGGAGCGGCCCTGGACGGCGACCAGCTCGCCCCGGACGGCGGAGAAGGAGACCTCCCGCACCGCGTGCACGGCGTGCTCGCCCCGGCCGAAGGTGCGGCTGACCCCCTCGACCCGGACCACCTCGTCGGTGCTGGCGACGAGGGTCGGCGCCAGGGACACCTGCTCGCTCATGAGTCACTCTCCTCGGCGTGCGCCCGGTCGCCGGGCCGCACCTCGACGTGGTCGGGTTCCAGGTTGAGCCGGACCCGGTCGCGCAGCGACAGGGCGTCCACGAAGGGCGCCGGCAGCTGCATCCGGCCGGCCCGGTCGAGCACCGCGTACTCCTCGGAGACCAGCTCGGTGCTGCCGTCGGCGGCGACCCGCGCGGTACGGCGTACCTCCGAGGCGGTCCGACCGTCGCGGATGGCGACGGTCCGGCGGACCTGGCCGGAGACGGCGTGGTCGTGGGTGACCACCACGATGGTGACGCCCAGCTCGGCGTTGATGGTCCGCATCGCGGCGAACACCTCCGCCCCGGTCGCCTCGTCCAGCTCACCGGTCGGCTCGTCGGCGAAGAGCACCTCCGGGTCGTTGGCCACCGCCACGGCGACTGCGCAACGCTGCTGCTCGCCGCCGCTCATCTGGCTGGGCTTCCGGTCCGCGCAGTAGCCGACGCCGACCAGGTCGAGCAGCTCACGGGCCCGTTCCCGGCGGGCCCGCCGGGAACGCCCGCCGACCAGCTTCATCGGCAGCTCCACGTTCTCCAGCGCGGTCAGGTACGGCAGCAGGTTCCGGCCGGTCTGCTGCCAGACGAAGCCGACCACCTGGCGGCGGTAGGCCAGCCGCCGCCGGTTCGACAGGGCGAGCAGGTCGTACTCGGCGACCCGGGCGATACCGGCGGTGGGGGTGTCCAGTCCGGAGAGGATGTTGAGCAGGGTCGACTTGCCCGACCCGGAGGCCCCGACGATCGCCAGCAGCTCGCCCCGGTCGATGACCAGGTCGAGGCCCTGCAGGGCGACCACTTCCACGCCTTCGGTCTTGAAAATGCGCACCAGGCCGTCGCAGACGATGTGCCCGCGCAACCGGTCCCGGCCACCGGCCCGTTCGGCCGCGCGCTGCGCCGCGCGCTGCTGGAGGGCGGCCAGGTCCGGCACGGCGGAAATCTCGGCGGTCGCTGTCATCTCAGCTCTCCTCTCCGAGCCGGAGCACCTCGCCGAGGCGCATCCGGCGGTTGTTCAGGGCCTCGACGGCGACCGCGAAGCCGAGGGCCAGCACGGCGAGGCCCAGCACGCCGGCCACCAGACCGGGTTCGAAACGCACCGGCGCCGCCACCCCGCCGGTGAACGCGGGCAGGCCGAGCACCGGGGTCAGCAGCAACGGCAACGCCGCGCCCACCAACGCGCCGGTGAGCACCGAGACGAGCACCAGCGGGGTCAGCTCCACCAGCAGCAGCCCTCGCCACTGCCGGCGGGACAGGCCCATGGTGCGCAGCCGGGACAGCACCTGCCCCCGGCCACGCGCCCCGGCGAGGACCGCGAACGCAAGTGCCAGCAGGCCCAGCAGGCCGCCGCCGACCGCGCCGATGGTGAAGCCGAACACCAGCAGCCCGTTCACCCCGCTGCCGCCCAGCTCGGCGCGGACCGCCGACCGGGTCAGCACCTCCGGCCGGCGGGGGCGCTCCGCGCCGGTGACCGCCCCGGAACGCTGGTAGCGCAGCTGCCCCTCCTGGACCACCCGGGCCACCGCGGACGGGTCCACCCGCTCCCCGGCCAGCAGGAAGCCAGTGGGGACCACCGGGTGCGGGGCGTCCGCCGGCAGCGCCGGCCAGGGCAGCACCAGGAAGCGTTTGACGTCCCGGCCGACCAGCGGGAACTCGTCCACGGTGGCGGCCGTCCGCACCGGCAGCCGGGCGCCCTGCACATCCAGCCAGGCGGGCCGGCGGCCGTCCCGGTCGGCCAGCCCCGCCTTGGCGAACTCGTCGGCGAGGGCCGGGGAGACCAGCGCCGGCAGCGGCGTGCTGCCGTCTCCGCCGGTGTGCAGCGGGTCGGGCACGGTCAGCGTGACGCCCGCGCGGCGGGCCACCTCGGCGAGGCGGGCACCGTCGACGAGCAGGACCTGGGTGCCCCCGACCCCGCCGAACCGGCCGGCCCGGTCGGCGTACGGACGCTGGTCCTCCTCGATCAGCAGCGGGGCGACCGCCCGTACGCCGGGCACCGCGCCCAGCGCCTCGGTGGTGTCCGGCGCGAACCGCTCCCCGTCGACCAGGACGTCGCCGGGGACGGCGCGGGCGGCGGCCCGGTCCCGCCCGGTCTCGATGCCGGCGGCCACCACCCCGCAGAACGCGGCGGTCGCGATGGCGAGCACCACCACGACGAGCGGGCCGGTGGTCGCCGCACGGCCGGCGCGGGCGGTGCCGAGGAAGGCGACGCTGCCCCGGGCCCGCGCGGCGGCCCGGCTGAGCAGCCGCAGCGGCCACGGGTAGGCGCGCAGCGCGATCAGCGCCGCGGCGACCGCCAGCAGCACCGGCACCGACACCAGCAGCGGGTCCACCGTCCCGTCGAGGGTGAGTCCCCGCCGGCGCAGCAGGAACGCCCCGAGCGCGGCCACCCCCAGCACGGTCACGTCGACGGTCAGCCGGACCGCGGTGGCGCGACCGCCGACCAGGTCGGCCCGCCCACCCTCGCCCCGCCCCGCGGTGAGCGCGGTGACCGGCGGGAGCAGCGTAGCCAGCAGCCCGGCGAGCAGCACCCAGCGCAGCTCGGTGCCGGCGCCGGGGAGCAGGCCAGCGAGCAGCCAGCCGGCGCCCGCGGCGAGCGGCAGCACCAGCGCCGACTCGGCGAGGCCGCGACGCAGCACCGCCCCGGTCGAGCCGCCCCGGGCCCGGATCAGCAGGTACTCGGTGCGCCGCCGGCGGGCGGCGAGCCGGGCGGCGAGCAGGGTCAGGCCGGCGAGGGTGGCGAGCAGCCCGGCGGCGATGACGGCGAGCAGGGTGCGGGCGGCGGCGAGCGACTGGGCGAACCGCCGCAGCGGGATGTCGACGCCCTGGGTGAGGGTGAGTCCGGCGGGCCGGGTCCGGGTCAGCGCGGCGATCCCGTCGATCATCGGGCCGAGCTGGCCGGGGGCCAGCCGGTCCGGGGCGATCCGGTAGCGCCAGCCGAAGGCGACCGGCAAGCCGGCGGTGGCGGCGGCGTCGAGCCCCGCGTCGGCGGTGTAGCCGACGGCGAGGAACGGCTCCCCGTCGCCCTCGGGTGGGGTGAGCCGCAGCATCGACGGCAGGGCGTCCCAGATCCCGTCCCGCCCGTCGAGCGGCCGGAACACGCCGACCAGCTCGACCGTCCGGGCCCGGAGCTGGCGGCTGTCCGGGTCCAGGATGGACAGCCGGAACCGGTCGCCGGCGTGCACGCCGAGCGGACCGGCCACGGTGTCGGCGAGGGCCAGCTCGATCGCGCCGTCCCCGGTGACCCCGGGGTCGGGCCAGCGCCCCTCGGCCAGGGTGGCCGCCTGACGGATGCCGGTCATCGCGCGCAGGCTGAGGTCGATCAGTCCCTTCTCGGAGCTCAGTGTCGGGCCGGTCAGTCGGGCGAACGAGGTCTGGGCGTGGTACCAGCGCTCCCCGACGGTCTGCCGCACCGCCGGCGGCATCCGCCCCTCGATGGCGGCCAGGTCGCCGGCCCGCCCGGCGACGACCTGGGCGGCGGTGCGCGACACCATGGCCGGCTCGGAGGTGTACGTCAGGTCCCGGCGGGCCACCGGCTGGCCGGCGACGTATTCGCGCAGGCCCTGCCCGGTGAGCCGGTCGGCGACCCTCGGCACCGCCGTGATCAGCAACGCGGTGACCAGGGTCAGTACGGCGAGCAGCAGGAAGTGCCCGCCGTGCGCCCGGACCCGCCGGACCGCCGCGAACAGACTCATCGCGCCGCCTCGCTTCGCTCCTCGGCGCGGCGGGTGACCGCCACACCGTGCCGGATGATTCGCTCGCTCATCGTTCTCCCCCGATCCGCAGCTGCACGGCGGCCACCCGCTGGCGCAGGCCGGCGGTGATCACGGCGGCGAAGCCCAGGGCGGCCAGCAGCAGCCCGCCGGCGGTCAGCGCGACCGGGGTCCACGGCACGGTGAGGACCGCCTCGGGCACCGGCCGGCCGGCGGCCGGGGTGAGGATCACCAGCGGCACCATGGTGGCCGCGACCCCGGCCCCGACCAGCAGCCCGACCCCGACCCCGATACCGGCCAGGAAGGCCTGCTCGGCGAGGAGCGCCCGGGCCAGCAGCCGGGCGTTCGCGCCCAGCGTGTGCAGCACGGCGAACTCGGTCAGCCGGCGCCGGGCGGTGGCCCACACGTCGACCGCCAGGCCGACCAGGGCGAGCAGCACCGCGCCGAGCGCCGCGGCGAGCAGGCCGGTACGGGCGCCCCGCCAGTACGGGTCGCGGTCGGCCTCCGCCGCCACCCGGCGCCGGTCGAGCAGGGTGGTCCCGGGCAGCTCGGCCAGCGCCGTCGCGGCACCCACGTGCCCGTCCGGCGTGGTCCGCAGCCACCACTCGGACATCGGGCGGACGGTGCCCTGCTGGCGCAGCAGCAGGTCGGTGGCGGCGCGCAGATCCAGCAGCACCCCGTCGCCGCTGGTGCCGGGGACCGCCGCCACCTGTCCGACCACCTTCACCGGCAGGGTCACCCCGGACAGCGAGAGCGGTGTCTCGTCGCCGGTACGCAGGTTCAGCGCGGCCGCCACGCCGGGCGTGACCAGGGCCGGCACGGGTGGATCGTCGCCGACCGGCACCACCGCGAACCGGGAGGTGGGCTGTTGCGCGTACTCCAGGGCGCCCTGGGGCAGCATGACCTCGTGGGTGGCGTCGACGGAAGTCGCGCCCACCCGGGCCGACACCGAGGGGCCCTGCTCGGCGTCGGTGACCCGCCAGTCACCGTCGAGCGGCAGCGGCAGCGCGTTGCCGGTGGCGCCGCTGAGCCGGAGCCCGTCGATTCGCAGCTGGTAGCGCACGCCGAGCGCCGCTCCGCCGTCGGCCTCGAAGCCGGCCAGCCGCAGCGGGGCGCCCCCGGTCGCGGGCAGCGGCACGGAGAAGGCCACCGGACTGCCGTCGGCCTTCCCGAGGGCGAGGGGCAGCCGCCAGGCATTGCCGCCGTCGGTGGTGAGCAGCGCGGAAACGGCCATCGGGGGTGGCGCGAACGGCGACAGGACCGGGGTGCGGGCGGTGCCGGAGAGGGTCGTCGCGCCGGCCGGGAGGAGCACCCCGGCAGGGGCGGCCCGTCCCTTGACCAGCCGGTCGAGCAGCGCGTCGGCCGACGCCCCGCCGTCGGCGTCGGCGAGCCGCAGCACCCCGGTCGCGGCGGCCGCGTCGAGGGTCAGCACGGTGGCCGGCAGGTCGTCGCGGCCGAGTCGGACGTCGTCCCGCCAGGCCGGTAGCACCCGGTCCAGCCCGGCGACGGTGGCCAGCTGGGACAGCCGGTCGGCGGGTGCGACGCCGTTCCGCTCGACCAGCCGCAGGTCCGCACCGACCGTGTGCCGGGCCTGCTCGCGCTGCGAACGTTCCCAGGAGGCCACCAACGACCAGGCGAGGGTGCTGCCACCGACGGCGAGGGCGAGCAGCAGCACCGGGCCGGCGTGCGGCCGGCGCCCCGCCTGCCACATCCCGAACGTGGTGGCGGTCCACGGGCGCCGGTCGACGAACCGTTCCGCGAGCCGGGTCGCCGGGGGGAGCAGCCGCAGTGCGACGACCGCGCCGGCCAGCACGCCGAGGATCGGCGCGGCGGCGAGCAGCGGGTCGATGCCGAGCCGACCGCCGGCCCCAGCCAGCGGGGAGGAGTACTGCCGCAGTTGGGTCCAGGCGAGCACGGCGAGGGCGACCAGGGCCAGGTCGACGCTGGCCCGCTGCACGGCGGCACCCCGCGTCGGGCGGGACCGGGCGGCCATGTCGGCGACGTAGGTGCCGGCCCGGCGCAGCGCCGGCACCACCATGGCGAGCAGGCAGCCGACGGCGGCGGCGACCGCGACGGTCCAGACCCGGCCGAGGCCGCCGCCGGTCAGGCCCAGGTCCGCGCCGAGCCGGTGTACGGCCTGCCCGGTCAGCGGCGGGGCGAGCAGCGCGGCCGGGGCCACCACCAGGGTGGCCTCCCGGGCGGCGAGGCCGGCGAGCTGGCCCCGGGCGGCGCCTCGGGCACGCAGCAGCGCGGTCTGCGCCCGCCGGTCCTCGTTGAGCAGCGCGGCGACCAGCACCAGCGCGTACCCGCCGAGGACCACGATCAGCAGCAGCGGGGTGAGCAGGGCGGACCGGCCGACCAGGTCGGCGCGGCCGAGCCGGTCGGCGAGTCGGCCCAGCTTGCCGACGGCCTGGGCCGAGGAGCCGAGGCCGGTGGCGTCGGGGAGCTGCTCGACGATGGTGTCGAGGGCCGCCGCGACCCCGGCGAGCCGGCTCGGCGCGGTCCCGGCGAGGTCGGGCGCGACCAGCCAGGCGGCCGAGGTGGAGCCGGGGAAGGTCGGCGCGAAGTCGGCCGGGTCGAGCACGAACGGCCCGTACGAGGTGGTGGCCCCGGCGCCCGGGCCGTCACCCACGCCCGGGGCGAGCCGCCAGTACGCCTCGCCCGGGTCACGGGGTCGCCAGATGCCGGCGAGCACCACCGCGCCGGCCTTCTCGGCGCTGCGGTCGTAGAGCGGCACCCGGTCCCCGGTGCGCAGCCCGAGCTGCCCGGCGACCTTCTCGGGGAGGGTGACCTGGAGTGGCGACTGCCCGGGGGTCGGCCAGGACCCGGCGGTGAGCTGGGCGTGCGCGGGCAGGTCGGCCAGGGTGGCGAGGCTGGCGAACATCGGGTCGTCGCCGACCCGGGCGGCGCCCAGGTCACCGGTCAGTTCCCGGCCGGTGCCGTAGCGGGCGGCGGCGACGGCGACCGGTATCCCGCCCAGGCCGTCGGCGAACTGGACGCGGACCGCCCGGTCCCGGTCGGCATACGCGGCGGCATCCGCGCCGCCCGACCCACTGACCAGCAGGCTGCGCTCCTCGGCCGGGGCGGCGTCGAGCACCGCCCGCGCCCCGGCCTCGACGGCTCGCCGGTTGTAGTCGGAGAGTCCGGTGACCAGCGCGACCGCCACCAGGGCCGCGACCGCGGCGGCGAGCAGCAGCCCGCGCGCCTCGACGGCCCGCCTCCACACCAGCTTCATCCGACGTCCTCCCCTGCCCCGGTTGGGGCGACCTCCAGGGAGACAGCTCGGAAGCCGGGAAAGGTTCGCGGGCGTTACTTGATCGTTATCGGGAACGTGGCGGGCGACCTGCTTGCGATGCGGACCACAGGCAACGCCCGGGCCGGACGGGCACGCCGTGCTCCTACCGGGGCCGGTCCCGGTCCTTCGAGGGCTGCACCCGCTTCGGCTCGCCCGGCATCTTCGGATATTCCGGCGGGTACGGCAGGTCGCCCTGCCCGGCGGCGGCGTCCCGCTCCGCCCACTCCAACAGCGGGCTGATGTCCCACGGGGTGTCGTCGATGCCGGCGTGCGGGTCACCGCGCTCGGCCAGCCGGGCCGGCACGCTGCCCAGGTGGAGGTCGTCCGGGTCGACCCGGGTCAGTTCGTCCCAGTCGACCGGGGTGGAGACGGTGGCCCGCGCGTTGGCCCGCAGCGAGTACGCGCAGGCGATGGTCCGGTCCCGGGCCATCTGGTTGAAGTCGACGAAGACCCGGCTGCCGCGTTCCTCCTTCCACCACGCGGTGGTGACCAGATCGGGGCGGCGGCGCTCCAGCTCGCGGGCCAGCGCGATGGTGGCCCGGCGCACCTCGACGAACGTCCAGCGGGGGTGGATGCGCAGGTAGACGTGGACGCCCCGGCCGCCGGAGGTCTTCGGCCAGCCGGTCGCGCCCAGCTCGTCGAGCAGGGCCCGCAGCTCGCCCGCGGCGGTCACCGCGTCGGCGAAGTCGGTGCCGGGCTGCGGGTCGAGGTCGATCCGCAGCTCGTCGGGGCGGTCGACGTCGGCGGCTCGCACCGGCCACGGGTGGAACACCACCGTGCCCATCTGGGCCGCCCAGGCCACGTGTGCCAGGTCGGCCGGGCACAGTTCGGCGGCCTTGCGGCCGCTCGGGAAGGCGATCTCCGCGGTCCGGACCCACGGCGGTACGCCACGGGCCGGCACCCGCTTCTGGAAGAACATCTCCCCCTCGATGCCCTCGGGGAAGCGCTGCAACGTGGTGGGCCGGTCCCGCAGGGCCCGCATGATGCCCTCGGCCACGGACAGGTAGTAGTGGAAGACGTCCGCCTTGGTGAAGCCGCGCTGCGGAAAGATCACCCGGTCCGGGCTGCTGAGCCGTACGGTTTGCCCGGCCACCTCGATCTCCTCGGCCGCGGCCTTGCTGCCAGCCATTGCGCGACCATATGCGATGGCACTGACGCGCGGCGTACCGTTGACCGGTGAGTCTTTCCGAGAGCGAACTGCCCCGTACCGAGGACGAGTGGCGGGTCCGGCTGAGCCCCGCAGAGTTCCGGGTGCTCCGCGAGGCCGGCACCGAGCCGCCGTGGACCGGCGAGTACGTCGACACCAAGACCCCCGGCGTCTACCACTGCCGGGCCTGCGGGGCGGAGCTGTTCCGCAGCGAGGACAAGTTCGACTCGCACTGCGGCTGGCCGAGCTTCGACGACGCCATCCCGGGTGCGGTGAAGGAGATTCCCGACAACACCCTGGGGATGCGGCGTACCGAGATCCGCTGCGCCCGGTGCGACAGCCACCTGGGGCACGTCTTCGAGGGTGAGGGCTTCACCCCGAAGGACACCCGGCACTGCGTCAACTCGATCTCGATCACGTTGGAGCCGAAGCAGGGCTGACGGGTGGGCCGGCGGTGCCGTACCTGCGGCGCCGCCGCGTGCTCAGAGCAGCAGGCGGCCGCCCTGCTCGTCGATCGCGTCCGCCGAGTCGTCATCCAGCCACACCCCGCCGGTGGCCAGGTAGCGGAACCGGTACTCGCCCGGGGCGAGCCGGACGGTCACCGTCCGGGTGCCGTCCCGCCGGCTCACCAGCTCGTGCCGGCCGGGCTCCCAGTCGTTGAAGCAGCCGACCACGCTCACCGTGCCGGCCGGCGTGTCCCGGGGCAGGCAGAAGGTGACCCGGGTCTGGTTGCCGAAGAGCTTGTTGCGCTTGATCACGGGGGATCCTCCGGGGTTCGAGGGCGGTCACCGGGCCTAACGCGCGACACGCCGGGGGCGACTCGCCGTCGAGCCGGACCAGGTTCGCCGGTTTCGGTTGCCCTGGTGTGTCCACTCCCCGACTCTGAGATGACGGGTCCGTTTTCGGGGGGTTTCAGATGGCAACGTGTGAGGTCTGCGGCAACGACTACTGGATGGCGTTCGAGGTGCGCGCGGTCAGCGGCGACACGCACACCTTCGACTGCTTCGAATGCGCCATCCACAAGATGGCACCCATCTGCGAGCACTGCCAGATCAAGATCGTCGGCCACGGGGTGGAGGTCTCCGGCCGCTTCTTCTGTGGCGCGCACTGCGCCCGGGCGGTGGAGGGCGCCCAGGGCGCCGAGATCCGCGACGCGGTCGGCGCCCGCCCGGCCTGAGCCGGACCGCCCGGCGCGAATCCACTTCAGACCGGCCGTAAGCGGGCGGTAAGGGTCGACCGCTGTGCGCGCTGGCTAGCCTACGGGCATGCCCGCGACCAGATCGACGCTGCTGCCGCTCACGCTGACCGCCGTCCTCGCCCTCGCCGGGTGCGCCGGGTCGGACCGGCCGACCGACGAGGCCGCGCCGGCCGACCCGGCCCCGGCGGCCACCACGCCCGCCGCGTCGGCGGCCGGCACCGCCGCGCCGGTCCCCGCCAAGCTGGACTTCACCGCGCGCACCGTCGACGGCGGGTCGTTCAGCGGCGCCAGCCTCGCCGGGAAGCCGGCCTGCTGTGGTTCTGGGCGGCCTGGTGCCCCCGCTGCCGGGGGGTGGCCGACGACGTGGCCGCGCTGCGCCGGGACAGTGCCGGCCGGGTCAACGTGATCGGCGTGGCCGGGCTGGGCAGCGGCGCGGACGCCATGCGTCGCTTCGCCACGGACACCGGCATCGCGGCCTTCCCCAACCTGGCCGACGACGAGGGCGCGGTGTGGCGCCGGTTCGGCGTCACCAGCCAGGAGTGGTACGTGCTGCTCGACTCCACCGGCAAGGTGGTGCACTCCGGGGCGCTGTCCCAGGAGGAGCTGCGCCGCCGGGTCGCCGAGCTGGCCTGACATGTCCGACGCCCCCTACGGCCTCGCCCTCGCCGCCGGCCTGCTCGCCGCGGTCAACCCGTGCGGGTTCGCGTTGCTGCCCGCGTACCTGTCGGTGCTGGTGCTGGGCGAAGGCCCGGCGGCCGCCCGCGGGCCGCTCACCGCGGTGGGCCGGGCGCTGGCCCTGACCGGCGCGATGACCGCCGGCTTCGTCGCCGTCTTCGGCACGTTCGGCCTGCTCGCCGGCCCGGCCGCGGACGCCGTCGCGCAACGCCTGCCGTGGGTGTCGGTGCTGATCGGGGTGGCGCTGGTGGTCGCCGGCGGGTGGCTGCTCGCCGGCCGGCAGTTGGCGACCCTCACCCCGCGGCCGGCGGCCGGCCCGGCCGTCCGGGCCCGGTTCGGCTCGATGGCGCTCTTCGGCGTGGCGTACGCCGTCGCCTCGCTCGGCTGCACGATCGGCCCGTTCCTGGCCGTGGTGGTGGCCGGCTTCCGGGCCGGCAGCCCGGCCGCCGGGGCGGGCCTCTTCGTGGCGTACGCCCTCGGGATGGGGCTGGCGGTCGGCGCGGCGGCCCTCGCGGTGGCGCTGGCCCGGGAGTCGCTCGTCCGGCGCGCCCGGCGGGCCGCGCCGCTGCTCGGCCGGCTCGCCGGCCTGCTGCTCGTGCTCACCGGCGGCTACGTGGCCTGGTACGGCTGGTACGAGGTCCGGCTGTTCGCCGGCGGCGACGCCGACGACCCGGTGATCGCCGCCGCCGGCCGGGTGCAGGGCGCGCTGCGTGACGGGCTGGCCGGGCTGGGCCCGTGGGGCGTCACCTGGATCGTCACCGCGCTGCTCGCGGTGGCCGCCCTCGGCACGCTGGCCCGTCGGCGCAGCACCGCCCGGCGGGCAGCCGCCGCCGACCGGGCCGACGACGGCGGGGCGGCGACCACCCCGGTCCGGGCCACCCCGGGCGGCGGGACGGACCCGGCCTAACCTTGCGGGATGCCTGTCGAGTCACACGTCGCCACCTTCGCCGAGCTGGACGCCCGCACCTTCCACGACCTGCTCCGGCTGCGCATCGACGTGTTCGTCGTCGAGCAGGCCTGCCCGTACCCGGAGCTGGACGGCCGGGACGTCGAGGCCGGCACCCGGCACCTGTGGCTGACCCGGGACGACGCGGTGCTGGCGTACCTGCGGATCCTGGCCGACCCGGACGGGGTGGACCGGATCGGCCGGGTGGTGGTGGCGCCGGCGGCCCGCGGCGCGGGGCTGGCCGGCCGGCTGATGGCCGAGGCCCTGGCCCTGGTCGGCGACCGGCCCTGCGTGCTGGAGGCGCAGACCCACCTGGTCGACTTCTACGCCGGCCACGGCTTCGCGATCAGCGGCGCCGGGTACGTCGAGGACGGCATCCCGCACACCCCGATGCGCCGGGCGGGGCTGCCACCGGCCTGAGCGGACATCGACGGATACCGCTTTCCGGTGCACCGTGCCAGGCGGAGCCGTCGCGCGAGCCAGCGAGCTCCGGCAGCGGCGCCAACCCGACGCCGACCTGCACCGCGACGTCCTGACGCCCGGGTGAGGTGCCGGCGGGGGCCACCGGTACCACGCCGGGCGTGGTGACGGTGGCCCCCGCTTTCACACCAGGCAGGTGACGATGTCGGCGATCGACCGGCGGCGGCCGGTGTAGAAGGGGACCTCCTCGCGGACGTGCCGGCGGGCCCGGGAGGCCCGCAGGTCGCGCATCAGGTCGACGATCCGGTGCAGCTCGTCGGCCTCGAATGCGAGCATCCACTCGTAGTCGCCGAGAGCGAACGAGGCCACCGTGTTGGCGCGCACGTCCGGGTAGCCGCGGGCCATCCGGCCGTGCTCGGCCAGCAGCTCGCGCCGCTCGGCGTCCGGCAGCAGGTACCACTCGTAGGAGCGGACGAACGGGTAGACGCAGAGGTACGCCCGGGCCTCCTCGCCGGCCAGGAACGCCGGGATGTGGCTCTTGTTGAACTCGGCCGGCCGGTGCAGCGCCAGCTGCGACCAGACCGGGGTGAGCGCCCGGCCCAGCGTGGTCCGGCGGAACCGCAGGTAGGCGTCCTGAAGGGCGTCGCTGGAGGAGGAGTGCCACCAGATCATCAGGTCGGCGTCGGCGCGCAGCCCGGCCACGTCGTACGTGCCCCGGATGGTGACGTCCTTGCCGGCCAGCTCCGCGAAGAGCGACTCGACCTCGTCGACGACGTTCTCGCGCAGCGTCGGGAGAGGGCTGGTGGCCCGGTACACCGACCACATCGTGTACCGGATGCTCTCGTTGAGCTCCCGCAGCCGCGCCGCGTTGGTCTGCTCGGTCATGCTGCCGATCCTCCCAGTGCCGTGATGATCTCTTCGGCCGCGTGCTCGCCGGAGCGGACGCAGACCGGGATGCCCACGCCGTCGTAGCCGGCCCCGGCCAGGGCCAGCGTCGGGTGGGCGTCGCGCAGGGCCGCCCGCACCGCCGCCACCCGGGCCAGGTGACCGGGGGTGTACTGCGGCAGGGACCCACCCCAACGCTGCACGTGCCGGGCCAGCGGGGTGGGCAGCGCGGTGTCCAGCACCTTCGACAGCTCCCGGTGCACGGTGGCGACCAGGTCGTCGTCGGTGAGCTGGAGGGACGCCTCGTCGCCGTACCGGCCGACCGAGGCGCGGACCAGGGCCGGCCCGTCGGGGCGGCGCAGGTGTCCCCACTTGGTGGTGAAGAAGGTGGACGCCTTGATCAGCAGCCCCTCGGTGGCCGGCACCAGGAAACCGGACAGCTCCGGCAGCTCCGGTTCCGGCAGGGCCATGGTGATCAGGGCGACGCTGGCGTAGTCCAGCCCGCCGACGGTGCCGGCGACGTCGGGCGCCGGGCCGGCGAGCAGCCGGGCGGCCGGGCGGGCCGGCACGGCGAGCAGCACCGCGTCCGCCTCGACGTGCTCCGGGTCGCGGGTCGGGCCGACGGTGAGTCGCCAGCCGGCCGGGGTGCGGTGCAGCTCGCGGACCGCGGCGTCCCGCCGGATCGTCGCGCCGCTCTCCCGCGCCGCCGCCTCGACCAGGGTGCTCAGCCCGCCGGCGAGGGTGCCGAAGACCGGCGCGCCGGGGGCGCGCGGCGCGGCGGCCTGCGCGGCGCGGACCGCGCCGACCAGGGTGTGCGTGGTCCGGGCCGCCCGGGCGAGCGCCGGCATGGTGGTGACCAGGGAGAGCTCGTCGGCCCGCCCGGCGTAGACACCGCCGAGCATCGGGTCGACCAGCCGGTCCACCACCTGGTCGCCGAGCCGGTCGCGGACCAGCGCGCCGACCGCCACGTCCTCGTCCGGGCCGAGCAGCGGCCGACCGGCGTCGCGGTCGGCGTCCGCCGCCGGCCGCGCCACCGCCGCCACCTTCTCCAGATCCCCGGGTACGCCGACCAGGGTGCCGCCCGGGACCGGGCGCAGCCCGCCGTCGACCACGAGCGCCGCCTGCCCGACCGACGGGTGCACGATCGACCCGCCGAGGCCGAGCCGGCGGATCAGGGCCACCGCGCTCGACTCCGCGCCGGCCGGGTTCCGCATCAGGAACGACTCGGCGCCGAACTCGACGGGGCCGCCGGCCAGCTCGCCGGTGCGAAGCTTGCCGCCGAGGCGGCCGGACTGCTCGTAGACGGTGATCTCGGTGCCGGCGGGGGCGCGGTCACGCAACCGGACGGCCCCGGCCAGCCCGGTGATCCCGCCACCGACAATCGCCACCCGCCACGGTCGCGCCACCGTCAACTCCTCTGTTCGACCGGTCGCGCGCTGAGCTCATGGACCAGCGCGACCACCCGGGTCAGCATGTCGGGATCGGTCTCCGGCAGCACGCCGTGACCGAGGTTGAACACGTGACCGGGGGCGGCCCGCCCCTGGTCGAGGATCCGGCGCACCTCGGCCTCCACCACCGGCCAGGGGGCGAGCAGCACGCACGGGTCGAGGTTGCCCTGCACCGCCCGGTCCGGGCCGATCCGCCGGGTGGCGACGTCCAACGGCGTACGCCAGTCCACGCCGACCACGTCGGCGCCGGCCTCGCCCATTGCGCCGAGCAGCTCGGCGGTGCCCACCCCGAAGTGGATCCGGGGCACCCCCGCGTCGGCCAGGCCGGCCAGCACGTGCGCCGAGTGCGGCAGCACGTAGCGGCGGTAGTCGGCCTCGGAGAGCGCACCGGCCCACGAGTCGAAGAGCTGCACCGCGGACACCCCGGCGTCGACCTGCACCCGCAGGAAGGCGAGCGTCACCTCGGCCAGCCGGGCGCAGAGCGCGTGCCAGAGGTCGGGGTCGCCGTACATCAGCGCCTTGGTCTTCGCGTGGGTCCGCGACGGCCCGCCCTCGACCAGGTAGCTGGCCAGGGTGAACGGGGCGCCGGCGAAGCCGATCAGCGGGGTGTCGCCCAGCTCGCCGACGAGCAGCCGGACCGCCTCGTCCACGTAGGACACGTCGTCGCGGCCGATCGGGCGGATCCGGTCGACGTCGGCGGCGGCCCGCACCGGCTCGGCAACCACCGGGCCGGTGCCGGCCACGATGTCCAGGTCGATGCCGGCGGCGGCCACCGGGACCACGATGTCGCTGAACAGGATCGCCGCGTCCACCCCGTGCCGGCGGACCGGCTGGAGGGTGATCTCGGTGACCAGCTCGGGGCGGCGGCACGACTCCAGCATCGGCACGTTGGCCCGGATCTCCCGGTACTCCGGCAGGGACCGGCCGGCCTGACGCATGAACCAGACCGGGGTGTGCGGGCCCGGCTCACGCCGGCAGGCGCGGACGAAGGGCGAGTCGGCCGGCCCGCCGCGGCGGGGTGCTCCGTCTCGGGCGGCAGTGCCCGTGGTGTCGGTGGTCATCGCGGCCATCGTGCCACGCGCTCGACCGGCGCTCGCGCTCACCGTCACCTTTTGTGACGGGCCACCCTCCGGCTCCCGCCGGCGCGGTCCGGACATGATCGTGACCGCCGCTCGGCGCGCCGCCACCCGGTGCGGGTGGGCTCCGACATAGGCTGCCGGCATGGCCCCCCCGATCGCGCTCCCGGAAACCTTCGCTCGCGCGGTCGCGGGGTTGCGATCGGTGACACCCCGGCCGGAGATCGTGCTGGAGGAGGTCGGCGCCCCCCAGCGGCTGGCCCCGTACGCGTTCGCGCTCTCCGCCGCAATCCTGCGGGACGAGGACGAGGTGGCCAGTGGCCGGCTGATCCTGCTGCACGACCCGGCCGGACACGAGGCCTGGCAGGGCACCCTCCGGCTGGTCACCTACGTGACCGCCGAGCTGGAGGTGGACCTGGCCAGCGACCCGCTGCTGCCCGGGGTGGGCTGGACCTGGCTGACCGACGCGCTGGACGCGCAGGACGCCCCGTACCGGGCCATCGGCGGCACGGTCACCCAGACGCTCTCCACCCGGTTCGGCGAGCTGGCCGGGCCGCCGGCGGCCGGGGACATCGAGATCCGCGCGTCGTGGACACCGCTCGGCGCCGACCTGGCCGCGCACCTGCTCGGCTGGTGCGCCCTGCTGGCCTCGACGGCCGGACTGCCGCCGCCCGGGGTGACCGCCCTGCCCCGCCGCCCCGCCGGCGCCGCCTGACCCCACCCGCCGCACCCCGCGCGGACGGGCCGCCCCGGATGACCGGAGCGGCCCGTGCCGGGCAGGTGCTCAGAGGTAGTTCTCGGCCTCGTCGCAGACCTTGTCCATGCCCTTGCTGGCCGCGTCGACGCCGGCCTTGTCGCCCCGCGACGCCGCGCGCAGGGCGCTGGTCAGCTTGTCCAGGCAGCTGGCGATGACCTTCTTCTGCCGGGCCTGCTCGTCCCGGTCGTTCTTGGTCCCGGTCAGGTCCTGCTCGGTGTCGGAAAGCTTGTCCCGGACCGACTGGAGATCGGCCTTGAGCTTGTCGATCTCCTGCTGGTTGGCCGCGATGGTGCCGTCCCGCTGGCTGACCTGCTTCTCCGCCTTGTCCAGCTTGCCGTTGGTGGTGACGTAGAGGCCGGTCATCACGCCGCCGAGGATGAAGAGCAGCCCGGCGACAAGGGCGAGGATCAGCGTGGTGCGCCCCTTGCCGGCGCCTCCGGCGGGCACACCGTACGGCGGGACCGCACCGGGCGGGGCCGACGTCGGCTGCGGGCCGAAGCCGGGACCGGAGACCGGCGGGGCGGACATGGGCGGGGCCGACATCGGCTGCGGGTAGCCGGGCGCGGAGACCGGGGCGGCGCCCGGCGGGTACTGGCCGGGGGCCGGGGCGGCGTCCGGCGGGTACTGGCCGGGGGCCGGCGGCGCGGACTGCGGCATGGTCGGCTGGGGCATGGTGGGCTGGGGCAGGGTCGGTTCCGGCTGGGCCGGCCCGTACTGCTGGGGTGCCGGCTGGCCGCCCTCGTACGGGTTGCCGTACACGCTGCCGCCCGGCGGCTGGGGCGGGTAGCCGCCCGGGCCGGTCGGTGGCTGGGACATGTCTTCCTCCAGGTGTGCTGTGGTCCCCCCGTGGGGTGGCCCCGAAGGGCCAGGGTCTGCGGATCAGGCGTGGTCGGGGCCACGCGTCGGCGGTGGTGCGCTGCGGTCGAGGTGACCGGCGGCGGGGCCGGTCAGCAGAGCGAGAAGGTGTCGCAGGCGGTCTTGATGGGCACCGCGAGCCCGATGCCCTCGGCGTCCCGGGCCTTGGCGGTGGCGATGCCGACGACCTCCTTGGCCCCGTTGATCACGGGTCCACCCGAGTTGCCGGGGTTGATCGGCGCGTCGAACTGGATGACCGGGCCGGAGCCGTCCTCGTCCTCGCGGAAGGCGCTCACCACCCCGGTGGTCACGGTGTCCTGCAGGCCCAGCGGGGCGCCGACCACGACGATCTGCTGCCCGGACTTGACCGGCGTGGCGGCGGCGACCAGCGCCTTGAACCGGGCGGTGGTCCGCAGCTGGGCGATGTCCTTGTCCTTGTCGACCCGGACGATGGTGGCCTCGAAGCGCTGGTCGGTGCGTTCCAGGAAGACCTTCCGGCCGCCACCGTCATAGACCGACTCGACCACGTGGAAGTTGGTCAGCAGCGTGGCGCCGCCGCCGGCCGGGGGCTTGCCGATCGCGAAGGCCGTACCGGTGAAGTTGCCGGCGCGGACCCGGAACACGCTGGGCAGCACGGCGCTCGCCACGGCCTCCGGGTTGAACGCGGCACCGGCCTGCTTCTCCAGCTCCCCCGCCCGCTGCTCCAGGCCGTCGAACCGGGTGCCGGCCACGCCCTGGACCTCGGTCAACCGCCGGTTGGTGGCGGCGAGCCGGTCGTCCAGCCGGTGGATCTGGTACGCCTGGATGCCGGCGACCACCGCCAGCACCCCGGCGAGAACCAGCGCCACCACCGGCAGCCGGCGAGGCCGGGCCGCCGGGTCGACCGCCCCGCCGGGATACGCCGGACCGGACGCGGGCTGCCCCGGCAGGGCGGGACCGCCGGCCGGCTGCCCCGGATAGGCCACGCCGGGGGCCGGCTGACCGAACGCGGGTGCCGCACTCGTCGGCTGGCCGACGGGCGGTGCCGCCCCGGCCGGCTGGCCCGGGGCGGACGCGAGACCGGCGGGCTGCCCGGTGGCAGTGGCCGACGGCCAGCCACCCGGGGCGGCGGAGGCACCGGACGGGCCGCCCCACCGCCCGCTGTCCGGCGCGTTGGACCAGGTGGCCCGGGGCGTCGGCACGGCCGACTGGCCGGGGGCGCCGGGCGCGGTGATCGGCGATGCCGAGCCCGGATCGTGGCGCGGCGGCGCACCGGCGCTGTCGGAACCGGCGATGCCGGCACCGGGCACGGCCGGCGGCACACCGAAGCCGGCGGCGGGCGTCGAGCAGCGGGCGCCCGGCGTCGGGTGGCCGGCGGCCGGGGCGGGGAAGCCGTCCGGCGGCGAGGCCGGGACGCTGCCGGCGGCCGGGGCGGGGAAACCGCCGCCGGGCGGCGCCGGGAAGCCGGTCGGTCCGGGCACCGGAGCGTGCCCGGCGGGCCGGGCGAAGCGCGGTGGCAGCGGCCCGGGCCGGTCGTTCACCGGAGGCTCGCGACGCCCCGGGTCGGCCGCCTCCTCCGCACCCTGCCCGGGTGCGCCGTCGCCGGCTCCGTAACCAGCCGTCATGCTCGCTGTCCTCCCCGTGCCCACCCCGTTGCGACGCCGCCGGGGCTTTCGTGCCGCCACGCGGCTCGATGGACCGTACCGGCGCGAACGGGGTTTGTCGCCCCCGTTGTCCGACCCTGTCACATCGACGCAAGCCGACTCTGCCACGACACCTGCCGGTCATCCCGCCGACACGCGCCCGACCGGCTGCGCACACCGGATCTCCCGGCGAACTAGGGTTGTCAGGTGACCGACGAACCACCCCTGCGCCGTCGGGCCGCCGAAAGCCGTCCGGGAGACGCCTCACCGCACCCGTCGCCGGCTGCGCCGGAGCCGGCGAACGCGGGAAGCGAACCGACCGACGGCGGGCCCGTCCCACTGACCGCCCCGCGCGACGGAACTCCCGCGCCGGTGGCCGCGCCGACCGGGCTCGACGAGGTCGTGGCCCGTTTCGCGGCGGGCACCGGTCCGGTGGCCCTGGACGCCGAACGCGCCTCCGGATACCGCTACAGCCAGCGCGCGTACCTGGTGCAGCTGCGCCGGGCCGGCGCCGGCACGGCGCTGATCGACCCGCTGCCCCTGCCCGACCTCTCCGCCCTCGACGAGGTGATCGCCGAGGCCGAGTGGGTCCTGCACGCCGCCAGCCAGGACCTGGCCTGCCTGGCCGAGCTGGGGCTGCGCCCCCGCCGGCTCTTCGACACCGAGCTGGCCGCCCGGCTGGCCGGCTTCGAGCGGGTCGGCCTGGCCGCGTTGACCGAGCAGCTGCTCGGCTACACGCTGGAGAAGCACCACTCGGCGGCGGACTGGTCCAGCCGGCCGTTGCCGGAGTCCTGGCTGACGTACGCGGCGCTGGACGTGGAGATGCTGGTGGACCTGCGCGACGTCCTGGACGAGGAGCTGCGCCGGCAGGGCAAGTCGGAGTGGGCGGCGGAGGAGTTCGCCGCGCTGGTCCGCAACGGCGCCCGGCCGCCCCGGGTCCGCGCCGAGCCGTGGCGGCGTACCTCGGGCATCCACCGGGTGCGCGGCGCGCGGGCCCAGGCCCGGGTGCGCTCGCTCTGGTACGCCCGGGACCAGATCGCCGCGCGGCGGGACGCGGCCCCCGGGCGGGTGCTGCCGGACTCGGCCATCGTGGCCGCCGCCGAGCTGGACCCGAAGGACGAGAAGACCCTGCTCACCCTCCCCGGCTTCGGCGGCCGCTCGGTACGCCGGCTGGCCCGCACCTGGCTGGCGGCCCTGGACGACGCCCGTCAGCTCCCGGACGACGCGCTGCCGGTGAGTCCGGTGGTCGAGGGGCCGCCCCCGCCGCACCGCTGGGCGGAGCGGGATCCGGTGGCGGCGGGCCGGCTGGCCCGCTGCCGTGAGGTGGTGGTCGGCACGGCCGGCGCACACAACCTGCCGCCGGAGAACCTCGTCGCGCCGGACTACATCCGCCGCCTCGCCTGGCAGCCGCCCGAGGAGATCACCGACGCCACGGTCGCGGAGACCCTCCGCACCTTCGGCGCGCGGGAGTGGCAGCTCACCCTCCTCCTGCCCGCCCTCACCCGGGCCCTCCACCTCCCGGAGTCCTGACCCCCGAACCGGGTGACGGTGGGCGGGCGGAGTGTGGGGTGGGCCACACGGGGGGTGGTGACGCCATTGGTTACTGGCGAGTAGCATCCGGGGGAAAGTGCCAGTGCCGGCCGACCTTCATCCGGTCCGTCGCGCCGCCCGGCGGCGCGGAGGCCGAATCATGGTCGAAGAGGAGGCTCCAAGTGCCCCGTGAAGTTCGGGATGTCGTCTTCGTCGACGGCGTCCGCACCCCGTTCGGCAAGGCGGGTGGCATGTACGCCAACACCCGCGCCGACGACCTGGTGATCCGCTGCATCCGCGAGCTGATGCGGCGCAACCCGCAACTGCCGCCGGAGCGGGTCGAGGAGGTCGCCATCGCGGCCACCACCCAGATCGGCGACCAGGGCCTGACCATCGGCCGCACCGCCGCCCTGCTGGCCGGCCTGCCCAAGACGGTGCCCGGCTTCGCCATCGACCGGATGTGCGCGGGCGCGATGACCGCGGTCACCACCGTGGCCGGCGGCATCGCCATGGGCGCCTACGACGTGGCGATCGCCGGCGGCGTCGAGCACATGGGCCGCCACCCGATGGGTGAGGGCGTCGACCCCAACCCGCGGATCGTCGCGGAGAAGCTGGTGGACCCGTCCGCACTGGTCATGGGCGCCACCGCGGAGAACCTGCACGACCGGGTCCCGCACATCACCAAGGAGCGCACCGACGCGTTCGCGCTCGCCTCCCAGCAGAAGACCGCCAAGGCGTACGCCAACGGCAAGCTCCAGGGCGACCTGGTGCCCGTCGCCATCCGCGACGAGGAGAACGGCTGGGGCCTGGCCACGGTGGACGAGGCTCCCCGGGACACCTCGCTGGAGAAGCTCGCCACCCTGAAGACCCCGTTCCGCCCGCACGGCAAGGTCACCGCGGGCAACGCGGCCGGCCTGAACGACGGCGCCACCGCGGCCCTGCTGGTCGCCGAGGACACCGCCCGCGAGCTGGGCCTGCCGGTCGCCATGCGGCTGGTGTCGTACGGCTTCGTCGGCGTGGAGCCCGAGGTGATGGGCGTTGGCCCGATCCCGTCGACTGAGAAGGCGCTGCGCATCGCCGGCCTGACGATCGACGACATCGGCCTGTTCGAGCTGAACGAGGCGTTCGCCGTGCAGGTGCTCGCCTTCCTGGACCACTTCGGCATCGCCGACGACGACCCTCGCGTCAACCCGTGGGGCGGTGCGATCGCCATCGGTCACCCGCTCGCCTCCTCCGGCGTCCGGCTGATGACGCAGCTCGCCCGGCAGTTCGCCGAGCACCCCGAGGTCCGCTACGGCCTCACCGCCATGTGCATCGGCATCGGCATGGGCGGCACCGTGATCTGGGAGAACCCGCACTGGGAGGGTGGAGACAAGTGAGCCTCGCCGCACCGAACGAGGTCGTCACCAGAGCGCTGCTGCGCCAGGTGAACGTGCCGGGGCTGGACCGGCCCGCCGCCCTGATCACGCTGGACAACGGCTTCGACCACACCAAGCCGAACACCTTCGGCCCCGGCGGCCTGACCAGCCTGGACGAGGCGATCACCGCCGCCCTCGCGGCGAACCCGGCGTTCATCGCGGTCACCGGCAAGCCGTACATCTTCTGCGTGGGTGCCGACATCACCGGCCTGCCGCTGCTGGCGGACCGCGAGCAGGCGCTGGAGGTCGGCCGGCTCGGCCACCGGGTCTTCGCCCGCCTCAAGGACAGCGAGATCCCCACCTTCGCCTTCGTCAACGGCGCGGCGATGGGCGGCGGCCTGGAGCTGGCCCTGCACTGCCACTACCGGACCCTGTCGGCGGGCGCGGCGGCCCTCGCGCTGCCCGAGGTCTCGCTCGGCCTGGTCCCCGGCTGGGGCGGCACCCAGCTGCTGCCGAACCTGATCGGCATCCCGGCGGCGACCCAGGTGATCCTGCAGAACCCGTTGATGCAGAACAAGATGCTCAAGCCGAAGCAGGCGGCCGAGATGGGCATCGCGGACGTGCTGCTGGAGCCGGCCGACTTCCTGGAGCGGTCCCTGGAGTGGGCCGCGGGCGTGGTCCGGGGCGAGGTCACCGTGACCCGGCCCGAGGTCGACAAGGACATGTGGGCCGGCGTGCTCTACTTCGCCCGGCAGACCCTCGACCAGCGACTGCACGGCGCGGTCCCGGCCGCGTACAAGGCGCTGGACCTGCTGGAGACCGCGAAGGACGCCGACTTCGCCGCCGGCACCGCCGCCGAGGACGAGGCCCTGGCCGACCTGGTCTTCTCCGAGGAGCTGCGCAGCGGCCTGTACGCCTTCGACCTGGTGCAGCGGCGGGCCAAGCGGCCGGCCGGCGCGCCGGACAAGAGCCTGGCCCGGCCGGTGACCAAGGTGGGCATCGTCGGCGCCGGCCTGATGGCCAGCCAGCTCGCCCTGCTCTTCGCCCGCCGCCTCCAGGTGCCGGTGGTGATGACCGACCTGGACCAGTCCCGGGTGGACAAGGGCGTCGGCTACGTGCACACCCAGATCGAGAAGTCGGTCAGCAAGGGCCGGATGGACAAGGGCACCGCGGCCAAGCTGTACGGCCTGGTCAGCGGCTCGGTCGACAAGTCCGTCTTCGCCGACGCCGACTTCGTCATCGAGGCGGTCTTCGAGGACCTGAACGTCAAGAAGCAGGTCTGGGCCGAGCTGGAGAAGATCGTCAAGCCGGAGGCGGTGCTCGCCACCAACACCTCCAGCCTGTCCGTCACCGCGATGGCCGAGGACCTGGAGCACCCGGAGCGGGTGGTCGGCTTCCACTTCTTCAACCCGGTCGCGGTGCTGCCGCTGCTGGAGATCGTCCGCGGCGACCGGACCGACGACGCCACGCTGGCCACCGCGTTCGCCGTCGGCAAGCAGCTCAGGAAGTCGTCGGTGCTGGTCAAGGACGCCCCGGCGTTCGTGGTCAACCGGCTGCTGACCCGCTTCCTCGGCACGGTCTTCGCGGCCGTCGACCAGGGCACCCCGCTGGACGTGGCGAACAGCGCGCTGGACCCGCTGGGCCTGCCGATGCGCCCGCTCGCCCTGCTCCAGCTGGTCGGCCCGGCCGTGGCGTACCACGTGGGCGGCACCCTGCACGCCGCCTTCCCGGACCGGTTCGAGGTCAGCGAGAACCTCAAGCGGATCGCCGACTCGGGCCAGCCGATCGTGGTCGACGACCAGGTCAACGAGGAGGTCGCCAAGCTGCTCGTGGTCGGCGACCAGCCGCTCACCGCCGAGCAGGTACGGCAGAACGCGCTGGACGCGCTGGCGCAGGAGATCCGGCTCATGCTCGACGAGGGTGTCGTCGCCGAGGCGCAGGACATCGACCTGTGCATGATCCTCGGTGCCGGCTGGCCGTTCCACCTGGGCGGCGTCACGCCATACCTGGACCGGACCGGTACCAGCGAGCGGGTCACCGGGCGGCGGTTCCTGCCGCGCGGGGTGGCCAGCCTTTCGTGACAGCTCCAGCTCGGCGCGCCTGAGCCGGCGCCGCTCCCCCGCGATCGCGGCGGCCGACCGTCCCTCCCGGACGGCGGCCGCCGCTTTCGTCTCTCGGAGAGTCACGGGCGGGCCACCCGCCGTTCCCGGTCACACCGCCGGACCGCCCCCCGGTCACGAGCCGGTTCCGGTTTCGTGGCTCGGGCCATACGGGTACCGCGCGTTGTCGGTCCGGCTGGCTACCATCACGCGTCCAGACATTTCACGGGAGCTGCCAACTGACATGTCCCAGCCGCCGTACAACCCCCAGCCCGGTTCCTACCCTCCGCCCCAGCAGCAGCCCGGCGGTTACCCGCCGCCGCAGCAGCCGCAGTACGGCGGCGGGTATCCGCCGCCGCAGCAGCCGCAGTACGGCGGTGGATATCCGCCGCCGCAGCCCGGCCAGCCGTTCGAGGCCGGCCAGCCCGGCTACGGCCTGCCCGCCGAGCCGCCGAAGAAGAAGTCCAGCGTCGGCAAGATCCTGCTGATCGTCCTGGCCGTCGTGGTGCTGCTCTGCGTGGGTGGTGGCACGGCCCTCTACCTCGCCACCAAGGACAAGGTCTCCGAGGTCGTCGACGCCACCAAGACCCGCGTCGAGGCGCCGGCCACCCTCGCCGGCAAGCCGAAGGTGGACGATCCGAAGCTCGCGGGCGCCGCCGAGCAGATGAAGGCGCAGTTCAACAACGACGTGCCGAACGCCACCAGCACCATCGGCGCCTTCTACGGCAACCCGGAGAAGCAGGACCTGATGATGATCGCCGGCGTGTCCGGCCTGATCGCCGACCCGGACAAGGAGCTGGCGGACGCCACCAACGGCCTCGCCAAGGAGATGGCCGTCAGCAACTTCAAGTCCGTCGAGCCCGGCCCGCTGGGCGGCAACGCCAAGTGCGGCGACGGCGAGACCGCGGGCGTGCCGGTCGGGGTCTGCGTCTGGACCGACAAGGGCAGCCTCGGCATGATCCTCCTCTACAACAAGCCCGCCGCCGAGCTGGAGAAGCAGTTCGTCGCCATGCGGGGCGAGATCGAGAAGCGGGACTGACCGTCCGCGCGCCCGGAGACCGGCCCCCGCCGCACGGCGGGGGCCGGTCCGCGTATCAGGCCGAGGCGGCCCGTTCCGCCGGGCCGCGGCAGACGCAGAACTCGTTCCCCTCGGGGTCGGCCAGCACCACCCAGCCGGTGCCGTCCGGCCGCCGCCGGTCGGCGACCAGGGTCGCCCCGAGGCCGCGCAACCGCTCGACCTCGGCGTCCCGGGTCCCCTCGGCGGGGTGCAGGTCGAGGTGGAACGCGCCCTTGCCGTGCCGCTCCCCCACCTGCACGAAGAGCAGGTCGGGACCGTGCCCGTCGGGCGCGACCAGGACCGCCTCCGGGTCGCCGGGGTGGTCGTCGTCGTGCAGTTTCCGGTCGAGCGCCGCCGCCCACCAGCTGGCCAGGACGTACGGGTCGTCGCTCTCGACGGTGACGCAGTGAATCAGTGCACTCACGGTGCTTCCTCCTGATCGGAGTGCGCCCCGCGGAAGCGGACGAGGTCAGCGGGGGACGGTGCGGGGCGCGGGAACGTTCACGGTGGACATCGACCACACCCCCCTTCACAGCTCGGGCTGACGGGCTGATCATGTCAGCCGGGCGGGGCGTTAGGCAACATCCCCGGCGTCAGGTGGCGGCCGGGACGTCCGCCGACGGCAGCGTCACGGTCACCTCCAGGCCGCCGCCCGGCTGCGCCACCACCTTCACGGTGCCGCCGTGAGCGTCGCAGACCGCGCGGACGATGGAGAGCCCGAGGCCGGAGCCGCGGGCCCCGGTCCGCTCCTGCCCACCCCGCCGGAACGGCTCGAACAGCCCCGGCACGTCGGCCTGGGCGACCTCGAAGCCGGTGTTCCCGACCACCAGCCAGGAGCGCTCACCGTCGGCGCCGGTGCGAACCCAGAGCCGGCCCTGGAAGTGGTTGTAGCGGACCGCGTTCTCGACCAGGTTGCCGGCTAGCCGGTCCAGCAGGCCCGGGTCGCCGACCACCGGCGCCGGGCGCAGCGAGGTGTGCACCCGCAGGCCGATCCGCTCCACCTCGCGGGCCATCGCGGACAGCGCGTTGGCGGTGCCCACGGCCAGGTCGAACTCGGCCCGGCGGGCCAGCCGGCGGCCGGTCTGGGCCTCGCTGCGGGCCAGCACCAGCAGCGCGTCGACCAGCCCGTTGGCCCGTTCCGAGGCCTCCCGTACCACGGTGGCCATCCGGCGGTACTCGGCGATGTCCGCCTCGTCGTCGCTGAGCGTCACGTCGATCTCGGTCCGCATCACGGCGAGCGGGGTACGCAGCTCGTGCGAGGCGTTGGCGACGAAGCGCTTCTGCGCCTCGAACGCGCCGGCGATCCGGTCCAGCATGGCGT
Source organism: Micromonospora mangrovicola (assembly GCF_047200535.1). Taxonomy (NCBI): domain Bacteria; kingdom Bacillati; phylum Actinomycetota; class Actinomycetes; order Micromonosporales; family Micromonosporaceae; genus Micromonospora; species Micromonospora mangrovicola. Next base: position 77,585 of record NZ_JBJZOG010000004.1, read on the forward strand.
CGAAGGTCTCGGCCAGCTCGGCGACCTCGTCGTCCGCACCGGACCAGCCGATCCGCTGGTCCAGGGTGGCCTCGCCGAGCCGCCGCGCGGTGGCGGTGACCTGGTGCAGCGGGCGCAGCGCCCGGCCGGCCACCACGTACGCGCCGGCGACCCCGACGACGCTGATCGCCAGCAGCGCCACCAACCCCTTGACCAGGAGTTCCCGCGAGGCGGCGTCGACGAGCTGCCGCTGCCACTGCCCGGCGTCGAGGGTGCGGCCGTCGGCCAGCACCACCGTGGTGCCGGGCAGCAGCTCGTCGGTGGGGTGCAGCGCGTCCCGGACCAGCAGCCAGGCCAGCAGCACCAGGATCGCCCCGGCGCCGACCAGCAGCACCCCGTTGAGCAGGGTCAGCCGCAGCCGCAGCGTGGGCCGGGGCTTACCGGTCATGCCGACACCTCGGCCATCATCCGGTAGCCGGCGCCGACCACCGTCTCGATCAGCGGTGGGTCGCCCAGCTTCTTGCGCAACGTCATGACGGTGACCCGGACGATCGTGGTGAACGGATCGGTGTTCGCGTCCCAGACCCGCTCCAGCAGCTCCTCGCTGGAGACCACGGCGCCGCGCGCCTTGAGCAGCTCGGCGAGGACGCCGAACTCCTTGTTGGTCAGGTCGACCGGCGTCCCACCCCGGGTGACCACCCGGCGGGCCGGGTCGAGGACCAGGTCGGCGACCTCGAACACCGGCGGGGCGGCCGGGGTGGCCCGCCGGCCGAGCGCCTGCACCCGGGCCACCAGCTCGTCGAAGGCGAACGGTTTGGGCAGGTAGTCGTCGGCCCCGAGCTGGAGCCCCTCGACCTTGTCGGCGACCGTGCCGCTGGCGGTGAGCATCAGCACCCGGGTCAGCGTCCCGGAGGCGGCCAGGTCGGCGCAGATCCGGTCGCCGTGCACGCCGGGCAGGTCCCGGTCGAGGATCACCACGTCGTACCGGGTGACGAAGGCCGCCTCGTGCCCGGTGTCGCCGTCGTAGGCGACGTCCACCGCCATGCCGCGCTTGCGCAGCCCACGCGCGATCGCGTCGGCGAGGTTGCGCTCGTCCTCCACCACCAGTACCCGCATCCCGGCCTCCCACCTCGTGACCTCCCGACAACCTAGTGCCGGCCGCCAAACCGCGCGCCGCCGCCGTCATTGCACATTTCCTTCGCTTACGCCATGCTTCCCGGCATCCGTTGACATCCGCCCCGGCCGCCCTGCCGGCCACCGACCGGACGGAGCCCGCCATGCCCGCAGTCGACCCGGTGCGGGACGTCGCCTACCGGCGCTTCCGGTTCCCGGCGGACCTGGGCCTCGGCACGGCCGACGGGTTGACCGCCCGGGCGGGCGGGCTGGTCATCGGCGCACCGGCCGGCCGGACCGAGCACACCGACCCGCACTCCGGGGCCACCGCCACGTACGAGCTGGCAACCTGGACCTCCCCGGTGGTGGCGCTGGGCTTCCCGGTCGACGAGGTGGTGCCGTCCTGGACCGGGGACACCCCGGAGGGCTGCTGGCTGCGGGTGGAGCTGCGCGGCTGGGACGAGCGGCAGCCCCGCACCGACTGGTACGACCTGGGGCACTGGGCCGCCGACGACACCACGATCCACCGCAGCTCGGTGCCGGGGCAGGCGCGGGCGAAGGTGGACACCTTCGGCCCGCTCCGCTCGACGGCCACCGGCTGGCAGGTCCGGGTCACCCTGTACCGGCGGGCCGGCCTGGCCGCGAGCCCGGTGCTACGCACGCTCGGCGCGGTCGCCTCCGGTACGGCCCGGGTCGACGACGACCGCGCCACGCCGGACGGCGGCCCGGCGGACGGCGGCCCGGCGGACGGCGGCCCGGCGGACGCCCGGGGGTGGGTGCTCGACGTGCCCCGGTACTCGCAGCGGCTGCACGGCGGCCGGGAGACCCGCTGGGGCGGCGGCGGGGACTCCTGGTGCAGCCCCACCTGCGTCTCGATGGTGCTCGACTTCTGGGGCGCCGGCCCGGCCGCCGACCAGTACGCCTGGGTGGATCCGCCGGGCCACCGGCCGGCGGTGGTGCACGCCGCCCGGCACTGCTACGACCACGCCTACGCGGGGGCCGGGAACTGGCCGTTCAACACCGCCTACGCCGGCCGCCACGGGGTGGACGCCTTCGTCACCCGGCTGCGCGGCCTCGCCGAGGCGGAACGGTTCGTCGCCGCCGGCATCCCGCTGATCGTGTCGGCGGCCTTCCGCCGGGGGCAGGTGCCGGGGCTGGACTACGACACCCGCGGGCACCTGATGGTGCTGGTCGGTTTCACCGCCGACGGCGACCCGGTGCTCAACGACCCGTACGCGCCGGACGACGAGGCGGTCCGGCGGACCGTGCCCCGGGGGCCGTTCGAGGCGGCCTGGCAGGGCGGAAGCGGTGGGGTCAGCTACGTGGTCCGGCCGGAGTCGGTGCCGCTGCCCCCGCCGCCCGCGCAGGCCAACTGGTGAGTCAGCGGTCCACCGGCCAGACCACCAGCCCGCCGGACGGCCGCAGGCAGACCAGCGCCGTGCCGGCGTCGGCGCACTCGTCCCAGGAGCCGGGCAGCACCGCGCGGATCCGGACCTGGCCGGCCGCGACGTCCAGCGTCCCGACGAGCGTGCGGTCGGCGGGCAACCGCCGCAGGCCGAGCCGCCGGGACGCCGAGGGGTCGCCGCCGGCCGGCCGCCAGCGGCCGAACCGGGCCAGGATGCGCCCGGTGCGGGGGTCGACGGTCGCCAGGTCGACCTCCGCGCCGACGGCCGGGGCGGCGGCGAGCAGCCGGTCGCCGACCGGGATCGCCCCGAGCCACCGGTCATCGGTCCAGAGCTGGCGGCCGGTGGCCGGGTCGAACACGCGGACCCCGGGCAGCTGGCCGTGCAGGCAGACCACGCCGGCGCAGTCGGCGAACCAGGCGGCGACCCGCGCCGGCACCGGGACGGTCCAGCGGCGGTCGAACCGGTCCAGGCCGTACGCGGTGACCGTGCCCGGCGCCCCGTCGACCAGCAGCAGGTCCGCCACCACCTGGGTGAACCGGTAGGACACCCGGCCGGTGGCCGGGGGTACCCGGCCGACCCGCCGCAGGGCGCCGGAGTCGGCGTCGTGCACCGCCACCCGCCCGTCGGCGGGGACCAGCACGATCTCCGTCACGCCCCGGTCCCCGTACCGGTAGGCGACCCCGTTTCCTGGCAGCGGCATCGACCAGCGGGTCCGGCCGGACGTCGGCTCCAGCGACCGGACGGTGCCCGTGCCGTCGGGCCGCGGCACCTCGAACAGGAGCCCGCCCGACTGGGTGGGCACCGGGTAGCCGGCTGCCCGCCAGCGCACCGCGCCGGAGTCCGGGTCCAGCGCGGTGGTGACGGTGTCGCCGGCCCCCGCCGGGCTGCTGGTCACCAGCAGCAACCGGGCCAGGGTGCGCAGGCCCAGCACGTGGTCGCCGGCCGGGAGGAGGAAGCGCCACCGCGACTGCCCGTCGGGCAGGCGGTGCCCGGTGACCACCCGGTCCCGCCCGCCCACGGTGCCCGGTCCGTCGGCCACCACCAGCCGGCCGCCGACGACAAGGAAGCTGGCGCCCTGCGGCGCGGGCACCGGTACGCCCGGTGTCCGGCCGACCTCCGGCGCCGCGCCGCCCAGGGTCAGCAGCGCGACGAGGCAGAGCGCCGCCACCCGCGCCGCGGGGGCCGGGGGGCGGCCGGGTTCCCGGGGCTCGGCCGTCCCCGCGCCGTGCGGCATCTCCCCCAGCTCGATCACGCCGCTCATCCGATCCGCCACACCCCGAACGCGCCGTCACTCCGGCGGCAGACCAGCACCGTCACGCTGGCCCGGCAGTCTCCGGTCGCACCCGGCACCGCGTCGCGCACCCGGGCCCGATCGGCCGCCGGATCCAGCTCGGCCACGAGCAACCGGCCGTCGGCGGCCCGACGGACACCGACCACCAGAGCCCCGGACGCGTCGAGGGGGATCGTCCCCCAGTCGCCCAGTTCGGCGAGCACCCGGCCGGTGGCCACCTCGACCACCGTGTGCTCCGGCGCGGTCGTACCCATTCCGGTGACCAGCAGCCGGCCGCCGGAGGCGGCGAGAACGGCCTGCCAGCGCGGGTTGGTCCAGGCGATCCGTCCGGTGCCCGGGTCGAGGGCCCACATCCCGCCGGCCTGCCGAGCGGCGCAGAGCAGCCGGCCGCACCGCTGCACGAAACCGACCAGCGGCAGTGACGCCGTCCAGCGACGCTCCAGGGTGTCCAGGTCGTACGCCGCGACGCTGGCCCCGGCATCGCTGACCTCCAGCAGCAGGCCGGCGGCCACCAGGATCCGTCGCCGCGCGGGCAGCTCACCGGGGTGCAGGTCACGGGCGACCAGCCGGACCCCGGAGACGGCGTCGTGGACCGCCACCGGACCGATGGCGGGCACCAGCACCAGCCGCTCGACGCCGGCCGGGCCGACGCTCCAGTTCACGACGTCCGCGGGCGCCGCCACCGTCCACAGCGTCCGGCCGGTGGCGACATCCACCCGGCGGACCTCGTCGGCGCCCTCGGACGCGACGGTGTGCAGCAGCACCGCGTCGCCTGCCGCGACGACCACCCCCGGCAGCTGCCAGCCGACCCGCCCGGTGCGCAGCTCGACCGCCATGCTCTCCCATCGAGCCTCGTCGGCGGAGCGCCCGTAGACCAGCAGTCGACCCGCCCGCTCGATGCCGCCGACGGGGACACCACCGCCGGGCAACAGCGTCCGCCACAGCGTCCGCAGCCCGTCGCCCGTCATCCGGTACGCGATGAGCTGCCGGCCCACCCCCCGCTCCGGGTCGGGCGGCTGCACCAGGTACACCCGGTCGTCGACGACGATCGGGGCGGCGACCGTGCCGCCGGGCGCGGTGGCCGTGACCCGCTCGGGCCCGGGAGTCGCGGACGCGAGGGTGACCAACGCCACCACCAGCGCGGCGACGAACCGGTACGGGCGACGGTCGGCCGGGCGCCGCCGGGCCGGCAGACCCGGCGTGACGTCGTCACGGAGCTCACCCAGATCGATGATGGCCACCGCCACCCCCTCTCCGTGCCGCCGCCCGGCGGGCCACCGACCGGCCGGGTCGACGCCGCGCCGCCTGTACGATGGCCCGTCGTGGCTGTGCCGGTGGTAGACCCCTCGCTGAACTCCTCGCCCGTCGCGGTCGAGCCCGTCGTGGCGGAACCGACGCGTCGACCGCGCCGCCGGCCGGCCCGCGCCGACGTGCTGGCGCTCGCAGCCTATGCGGTGCTCGGTCTCGTCGTCTGCCTCAACTACTGGGGCGACGTGCAGCACCGGGTCTCCTCGCACCTGCCGACCGACCACAGTTGGTTCGAGTGGCTCTTCGCGCACGGCGCCTACTCGGTCCGCCACCTGGAGAACCCGCTCTTCACCGCCCGGCAGAACGCCCCGGACGGGGTGAACATGATGGCGAACACCTCGCTGCTCGGGGTGACCCTGCCGCTGGCCCCGCTCACCATGCTGCTCGGCCCCCAGGTGATGTACGCGCTCTACCTGGGCGCGGCGCTGTCGGCCACCGCGGCGACGTCGTACTGGATGCTCTCCCGCCACCTGGTCCGGTCCCGCGGCGCGGCCTTCGTCGGCGGCGCCTTCCTCGGCTTCGCCCCGGGCATCGTGCACCACGCCAACGGGCAGCCGAACTTCGTCTCCAACTTCCTGCTCCCGCTGATCGTGGTGCGGGTACTGCGCCTCAGCGAACCGGGCCGCCGGCTGCGCAACGGGATCGCGCTGGGCCTGCTGGTCGCGTACCAGATCTTCATCAACGAGGAGATGCTGCTGCTCACCGCGTTGGCCTGCCTGGTCGTGCTGGTCGCGTACGCGGCGCAGCGGCCGCGCGCGGCGGGGCGTCGGGCGGGCACCTTCCTCGCCGCCGGCGGGATCGGCGCCGGACTCGCCCTGCTGCTGACCGCGTATCCGATCTGGTACCAGTTCAACGGGCCGCAGTCCTACCGGGGCCTGCAGGGCGGGATCTTCCACAGCTGGGGCGAGGACCTGATGGCGTTCGTCACCTTCGCCCGGGACACCGTCGCCGGCGACGTTGCGGTGGAGAAGACCATCGGGCTGACCGAGCAGAACAGCTGGTTCGGCTGGCCGCTGGTGCTGGTCGCGCTGGTCGGCCTGGCGCTGCTGGTGCGCCGCTCGCTGGCCGCCCGGATCGTCGCCGTGCTGGTGGTGGTCTTCACCGTCGCCGCGATCGGCCCCCAGGTGCGCTTCGACGGGGTGGAGACCACGACCGACGGCCCCTGGGCGTACGTGCCGGACGACCTGCCGCTGGTCGAGATGATGATGCCGACCCGGCTGACCCTGGTGGTGGCCGGCGCGGTGGGCGTGCTGCTCGCGTTGGCCTGGAACGCCCTCGCCCGGGGCGGCCGGCCGCCGGTGCCGGCGCCCCGCACCGACGGGGAGACCACCGGGGCCACGAGGCCGTCGTCGCCCGCCGCCGGGCCGCGTCGGCGCTGGCTGCGCGGCATCGGGTACGCGGCGATCGTGGCCGCCCTGCTGCCGCTCCTCCCCCGCCCGCTGCCGGCCCAGCAGATCGACCCGCCGCCGCACTTCATCACCGCCGGCACCTGGCGGCCGTACGTCCCGGACGGCCGGACCCTGGTGCCGGTGCCGATCCCGAGCAACGTGCACGGCCTGCCCACGCTGCGCTGGAGCGCACTGACCGGGCTGGAGTTCCCCATCCCGGCCGGCTACTTCATCGGCCCGAACGAGAAGGGCGAGGGCGTCTTCGGCGCGCCGAACCGGCCGACCAGCACGCTGATCTACTCCACCATGGACGCCGGCAGGGTGCCGGTGATCACCGACGAGAACCGCCGCCAGGCCCTGGCGGACCTGCGCTTCTGGAAGGCATCGGTGGTGGTGCTCGGCGCGAACCCGAGCGAGGGGGTGCTGCGCGAGCTGATGACCGCGCTGCTGGGCCCGCCGCAGCGGGTCGACGACGTCTGGCTCTGGGACGTCCGCGACCGCGTCTGACCCGGCTGCCGGCTGCCGGCTACGCGCTGGGACGCCGGGATGGCGTCACTCCGCCTACCAACTTGATGACGCGAACGACTCGCGAGCCTCAGCTTGCGCGCCGGCCGTCCTCGCCGATCATCCACCCACCCGGTCCTGAATCGTCCACGCCATCAAGTTCGTAGCGTCCCACAAGAGGTGGGCCTGCCGGCACTCCCAGCGTGGCTCGTTCGCCCGCACCGCACTCCGGCGGTCCGAGCCTGTCGGACGAGGGCGGGCGTGGTTCAGCCGAGGAGGGGGCGGACGTCCCAGATGTGCGCGCCGGCCACGTCCCGCCCGGTGCCGACGAGGGCGTCCACCGTGGCGCGGACCGGGTCGCCGGGGGACGAGCCGGCCTGCACCAGCACCGCCGCCCGCCAGTGCCGCAGGTCCTCGACCGCCTGGCGGCGCTCCGCCGCGCCGACCTGCGGCACCTCGCCGGTCTCGGCGGCCCGGCGCAGCAGCACCGAGGTGGGACGGTCCGGGGCACCCCAACGCGCGGCCGGGTCGTCCGCGCTCCGGGGGCCGATGAAGTAGCCACCCGGTGCGGTGAAGGCCAGCCCGGCACGCGCCGACCAGAGGGTGCCCGGGCTGACCGCGGCCCCGGTCACCGGGGGAACCGGCACCAGCGTCCGCCCCGGCGGGACGTACGCCCGCCACTCGCCGTCGGCGACGAAGGCCGGTACCGGCGCGGCGGGCACGGTCCGGATCGGCGTCGGGGCCAGCGGCAGCAGCGCGGCGGCGACCGCGCCGGCCCACGGCGTCCAGGTCCGGGCCGACCGCAGGTGGACCCGGTCCAGGGCGAGGGCCAGCAGCACCCCCAGCACCGGCACGCAGACCAGCGCGAACCGGGCCGGCACCACCAGGTCGAGCAGGGGCACCCCGGCGAGCAGCCGGTACGGCCCGGGCAGCCCGGTCTCGTGCCGGTTCACCACGATCGTGGTGCCGAGCGAGAGCAGGGCGAAGAGCAGCCCGCAGACCGCCAGCGCCCGGACCAGGGGCCGCCGCCACAGCCGGACCACCACCAGCACCACCAGCAGCGGCAGGAACGGCCCGAAGTAGGAGTTCTGCTCGGTCGGGTTCGGCGACAGCAGCCCGGCGCGGTAGCCGTCCCCGGCGACGCTCTGCCGGGCGGCGGCGGTGAACGAGGCCGCGTCGAGCCGGTAACCCCGCGCGTAGAAGGGCATCCCGCGGTAGTGGCCCGGGCCGTGGAACTGGAACCAGATCGGGTACGCCAGCAGCACCCCGGCCACCAGCGCCGCGATGCCGAGGCGGCGAGCCACCACGGGCGCCAGCCGGCGCGCGGCGGCCCGGTCGACCAACGCGTACGCCCCGGCGAACAGCCCGGCGGCGAGGACGAGGAAGACCAGCACCTCCTCGCCGAGGAAGACCTGGTACGCCACGGCCAGCCCGAGCAGCACCCCGTCCCGGCGCACCCGGTCGGCGCGGGGCCGGAACACCAGGGCGAGGATCACCGGCACCAGGAACTGCGCGGCCATGTGCAGGTGCGCCCCGGCCTGCGCCACCATGCCCGGCGCGAACCCGCAGAACAACCCGCCGACCGCCGCGGCGGGTCGGGACCGGACCAGGCGGCGGGCCAGCAGCGCGTACCAGGCGGTGGCGGTGCCGGCGAGACAGGCCACCACGGCGACGAGGAAGGCCACCTGAGGGCCGCCGAGCAGGGTGACCGGGGCGAGCGGCACGCCCAGCCCGAGCACCGAGGTGTTGGCCATCAGGTTCACCCCGTCGGGGGCGTTCAGGGCGGTGCTGTAGAGCGGATGCTCCCCGCCGCTCACCGCCCGGGCCGCGTGGGCCAGCATCCACTCGAAGAGGATCTGGTCGCCGGCCTGGTGGAACAGCCGTTCCGGGCGGCGCCACTGGCCGACGGTGAGCAGCACGGCCAGGCAGAGGTAGCCGGCGACGACCAGTGCGTCCACGGGGCGGGGCCGACGGCGGTCCCGCCGCGCCGCGACGGCTCCGGCCGCCGGCACGGGGCCGGGCGGCGCCTGCGGGGCCGGGGTCAGGCCGACTGGCTGGTCAGTTTCCGGACGTCCCACACCCACACGTCCAGCTCCTGCCGAGCCGGACCGAGCAACTGCTCGACGGTCCGGCGCAGCGGCTCGGCGTTCGGCTCGTTCAGCGGCAGCACGACGATGGCGGCACGCCAGTGGCGCAGCTCGTCGAGGAAGCGCCGCAGCTGCCGGTCGTTCAGCTTCGGCGCGCGCCCGGTGGCGGCGACCTCCTCCAGCAGGTCACCGATGCCGGTGGGGCGCCCGCCGAACCGGCCGGGGTCGCCGGTGACCCCGTTGCGCGGGGCCAGGAAGTAACCCCCAGGGATCTTGAAGGCCAGGTCGGTGCTGGCCGCCCAGCGCATCGGGTCGGTGTTGCCCATGCTCGGCACGGGCACCGGCACCAGGGTCTGGTCCGGCCCCACGTACTGCCGCCACCGGTCCGCGGTGATGAACCTCGGGACCCCGGGACGGGTGGTGACCTGCAAGGGCATCGGCGCGATCGGCAGCAGGGCGAGCACCAGGCCGGCGACGGTCAGGATCCGTACCGTCCGCCGGTCGGGGACCCGCAGCGCCGCGGCCCGCTCGACGGCGAACGCCAGCAGCACCCCGATGACCACGGTGGTGATCAGGCCGAACCGGGTGGGCACGACGGCGTCCAGCAGCGGCAGGTGGACCAGCAGCTCCCACGGCCCGGTGAACAGGTCCCGGTCCCACCAGGAGACGCGCTCGCCGAGCGAGAGCAGAGCGAAGAACCCCCCGGTCACGGCGAGCGCCCGGACCAGCACCTCCCGGCGCAGCCAGACCACGATCCCGACGCTCAGCAGCGACAGGCTCCAGCCGAAGAAGGCGTTCTCCTCGGAGTAGTTCGGGGCGAGGTTGACGTTGGCCCGTTGGTTGCCGCCCAGCGTGGTCGAGCCAGGGGCGAAGAAGGCGGCGATGTCGTTGCCGTAGTCGCGGACCGTGTCGCTGAGGCCGTGGTACGCCATCGGCCCGGCGAACTGGACGTAGAGCGGGTACGCCAGCAGCGCACCGGCGAGCACCGCGCAGACGGCCAGCCCGACGCCGAGCGGACGCCGGGCGGTGGCCCACAGCCCGCGCCGCTGGGCGACGACGGCGAGCAGGAACACGCCGCAGGCCAGCGCGGTGAAGAGCAGGATCTCCTCGTTGATGAACGCCTGCACGGTGACCAGCAGGGCGAGCAGCGCGCCGTCGCGGACCGGGCGGGTGGAGCGGGTCAGCACCAGCACCCGCCAGATGATGAACGGCAGCAGGAACTGGGAGATGATGTTGGGATGCCAGCTGGCGTGCGAGAGCATCGCCGGCGAGAACCCGCAGAACCAGGCGCCCACCGCGGCGGCCAGCCGGAGCCGGACCACGTGCCGGGAGAGCAACCGGTACCAGGCGGCGGCCGTGCCGGCCAGGCCGAGCGTCACCAGCGTGACGAAGGAGACCGCCGGTCCGAACAGGAGGGTGACCGGGACCATCGGGATGCCGAGGGCCAGGATGGCGGTGTTCGCCATCAGGTTGACCCCGTCCGGGTAGTTGAACTGGTCGGTGTAGAACGGGAACTCCCCGTGCAGCACCACGCGGACCGAGTGGGCGAGGAAGAACTGCACCTGCGCCGGGTCGCTGCTGTAGAGGGCGGCCACCCGCCCGGCCGGGTCGACCCAGATCCCGCTGGTCACCCAGAGCGCGGCGAGCAGGAAGACCCCGTGCACCGCGAGATCGATCCGGCGCAGCGTCCAGCGCCGGCGCCGCCGGCCGGCCGACGCGACCCCGGCCGCCTCCGGTGCGGCGACCGGCCCGGCGGCCGGCGGTTCGGGGGCCGGCGGTTCGGGGGCGGTCGGGGCGACGGTGGTGACGGAGGCGGAGCCCGTCGGGGCGTCGGCGTCCGGCGGCGAGTCGCCACGGGGCTCGGCAGGCGTCACAGTCGGCGGAGTCTACCGGAGCCGAAAAATGGCCACGAAAAGCACACCGCCGTCCTCTGTGGTCGCTTCCGGAAGGGTGAGGCGGTTGCGGACGGACCGCTAGGCGTCTCGTACCATGTGGCTTCGCGTAAACGACCGGCGACGGGATCGGGGGCGTTCAGGTGGCTTCAGTCCGCCGCCGCGGCACGACGGCCACCGCGCTGCTGGCGCTGCTGCTGGCCGCGACCGGCTGCGGACCTGTCGCCGGGCGGCAGCCGGCGGACCTGCGGGTCGGCTACGACAGCCTGGACGGGCCGCTCACCGTCTGGCCGGGGCGCGGCAGCCTGGCCGAGGAGGCCACGACCACCGCCGCGATCACCACGGCCGTGCGGAGCTGGCGCTCGCCGGTCGACGACCGGGTCCACCTGCCGTCCTCCGGCATCCTCTTCTCCGGCACGGTCGCCGGCACGCCGCTGGCCCTCGTCGCCGCCGACGTGCCCGGCGAGAGCGCCTCCTGGCTGCTGCAACTCGGCCGCGACGGCGACCGCTGGCGGGTCGACCACGCCACCGAGTACACCGACCCCGGCTACCTGGTCTACGCCGACGTGCTGCCGGTCCGGACGGCGGAGGGTCGCCGCTACCTCACCTCGGCCCGGGTCCAGCGGCTGCTCGGCCCGGACGGCCGCACGCTGCCCACCACCGACGGGCTCAGCGAGCCGGTCGCCGTGCCGGCCTGCCAGGCGGTGGAGCTGACCGCCACGCTGCGCGCCACCCGGTCGCTGCCGCGCGGCCGCGCCGCCGACCGCCTCCTCGATCTGGGTACGGCCACCGCCGCCCCCCGCTATCCCCTGGTCCGCGACGAGACGGGGTCCGGCCGGCGGGCCCTGAGCGGGCTGGACACCTGCCTCCTCGCCGACACCCGCGGGCCGTTCGGCAGCGTGCCGCGCCGCATCGGCGACCGGCGCGCGCCCCGCTCGGCGCCGGAGTCCTGGCCGATGGCGAAGATCGCCGTCCGGTCGCTCGGCGAGCTGGCGGTGGGCGGCGGCGAACCAGGCGACCTGGAGCAGCTGAGCTGGGAGAGCGCCACCGGCACGATGACCGCGGTGGTCTACCGGCCGGCCGACGGTGGGCGGCCGGTGCTCTCCCCCGCCGACCGGTCCACCACCCTCCAGGCGTACTACCTGCCGATGCCGGGCCAGCCTCTCGCCGTGCTGAGCTGGCGGACCAGCCGGGACGCCTCGTTCGCCGCGCCACCGGGGACGACCCGGCTGGTCGACCGGCCGGGCCTCGTCGTGCTGGCGCAGCCGGACCGCAGGCAGACGTTCAGCCTGGCGGGTACGGAGAAGACCTGGTACCGGTCGGTGGGCGGCCGCTGAGCCGACCCACTTCGGGTACGACCGTCATGCTCCGAAGCGGCGGCTGCGCGCCGCGTAGGAGCGCAGCGCGCGCAGGAAATCGATCTTTCGGAAGCCGGGCCAGTACACATCGCAGAAGTACAGCTCGGAGTAGGCGGCCTGCCAGAGCAGGAACCCGGACATCCGGCGTTCCCCGCTGGTACGGATGACGAGGTCGGGGTCGGGCCGCCCGCCGGTGTACAGGTGCTCCGCGATCTCCTCGGCTGTCAGGCTCCGTGCCACGTCATCAGGGGTCGTGCCGGCTTCTGCCGCCCGCGCCAGCAGCGTACGCACGGCGTTGACGACCTCCTCGCGGCCGTCGTAGCCGACCGCAACCGTGAGGTGGAAGCCCTCGCCGCGCTCACCAGTGGCGTCCTCGGCGAGCTTCAGCGTGTGGCGGGTCGAGTCGGGCAGGACGTCCATGCGGCCGGCCAGGTGAAGCCGCCACGGGTTGCGCGGGTCCAGGAGTGGCGCCGCGACAACCTCCTCGATCATCCGCATCAGGTGCTCCACCTCGGCGGAGGCCCGCTTGCGCACGTTGTCGACCGAGGCGACGTACAGCGTGACGTGGCGAATGCCGAGCTCGGCACACCAGCTCAGCACTTCGTGGATGTGCTGCGCCCCGTACCGGTGACCCACTCCGGGGTCGTCGAAGCCCATCTGCCGGGCCCACCGGCGGTTTCCGTCCATGGCTATGGCGACGTGTCGCGGCCGCGGGAGGTCGGCCAGTTGGGCGTGCAGGCGACGGGCGTACAGCCGGTAGGCCGTGCGACGAATGGGCTCGATCATGACTCCAGATGAAACCACGGACGGAGCACGCGGGCGGCTCCGCTGACGCGGGCCGCCCGCTCCGGTGGGTGTGGTCAGTTCTTGGCCGCGGCCTCACTGGCGGCGGGGTCGACGGGCTGGGCGTCCAGGCCGGAGATCCAGCCGGTGACGTCGCGGGCCACGCCCTGCGCGGTCAGGCCCAGGTCGGTCAGGATCTGGGCGCGGGTGCCGTGCGGGTGCCAGTCGGCCGGCACGCCCAGGTCCTTCAGCGGCACCCGGACGTCGGCGTCCCGCATGGCCTGGCCGAGCGCGTCGCCGACGCCGCCGACCCGGACGCCGTCCTCGACGGTGACCACGAGCCGGTGCTCGGCGGCCAGCTCGACCAGCTCGGCCGGGACCGGGCGGACCCAGCGGGGGTCGACCACGGTGACGCCGTAGCCCTGCTCGGCGACCCGGGCGGCGACCTCCATGCCGAGGCCGGCGAAGGAGCCGACCGCGACCAGCAGCACGTCGGTCCGCGCCGACTCGGCCAGCACGTCCACCGGGCCGATCCGGCGCACGGCCGGCAGGTCGGCGGCCACGGTGCCGGTCGGGAAGCGGAGGATGGTCGGGCCGTCGTCCACGGCGACCGCCTCGCGCAGCTCCTCGCGGAGGCTGCCGGCGTCGCGGGGCGCGGCGATCCGCAGGCCGGGCACCACGCCGAAGACGGACATGTCCCAGATGCCGTAGTGGCTCGGCCCGTCCGGGCCGGTGATGCCGGCCCGGTCCAGCACGAAGGTGACCGGCAGCTTGTGCATCGCCACGTCCAGCAGGACCTGGTCGAACGCCCGGTTGAGGAAGGTGGCGTAGACGGCGACCACCGGGTGCAGGCCGCCCATCGCCAGGCCGGCCGCCGAGGTGGCGGCGTGCTGCTCGGCGATGCCCACGTCGTACACCCGCTCGGGGTACTTGCGGGCCAGGGTGGCGATGCCGGTGGGCTCGGCCATCGCGGCGGTGATGCCGACCACGTCGGGCCGCTCATCGGCGATCTTGACCAGCTCGTCGGCGAAGACGTGGGTCCACTTCACCGACGGCGCGGCGACCAGCTGGCCGGTCTCGACGTCGAAGGCGCCCCCCGGGCCGTGCAGGCAGTCCGCCTCGTCCTCCTCGGCCGGGCGGTAGCCGTAGCCCTTGCGGGTGACCGCGTGCACGATCACCGGGCCGCCGAAGTTCTTCGCGGCGCGCAGCGCCGACTCGACCGCGGGCACGTCGTGGCCGTCGACCGGGCCGACGTACTTGATGCCGAGGTCCTCGAACATGGCCTGCGGGGCGACCGCGTCCTTGATGCCCTTCTTGACCGCGTGCAGCACCTCGTACATCGGCTTGCCGACGAACGGGGTGTTGCCGAGCGCGTCCTTGACGGTGTCGAGCACCTTCTCGTAGCCCGGGTTGAGCCGCAGCGAGGAGAGGTGGTCGGCGAGGCCGCCGATGGTCGGCGAATAGGACCGGCCGTTGTCGTTGACCACGATCACCAGCGGGTTGCCGGCGGTGGCGATGTTGTTCAGCGCCTCCCAGCACATGCCGCCGGTCAGCGCGCCGTCGCCGACCACGGCCACCACGGCGCGCTTCTCGCCGCGCAGCGCGTACGCCTTGGCCAGGCCGTCGGCGTAGGACAGGGCGGTGGAGGCGTGCGAGTTCTCGATCAGGTCGTGCTCGCTCTCCGCCTGGTTGGGGTAGCCGGAGAGGCCACCGCGCTGGCGGAGCTTGTCGAAGCCCTCCTGCCGGCCGGTGAGGATCTTGTGCACGTAGGCCTGGTGGCCGGTGTCGAACAGGAGCCGGTCGCGCGGCGAGTCGAAGACCCGGTGCATGGCCAGGGTCAGCTCGACGACGCCCAGGTTGGGGCCGATGTGCCCGCCGGTGCGGGAGACCTTGGCGATCAGGAAGTCACGGATCTCGGCGGCGAGGATGTCCAGCTGCTCGGCGGTCATCCGCTTGACGTCCTGCGGACCGCGGACGGTGCCCAGCAGCCGACCGTGGTTGGCCGTGCCCTCTTCAACACTCATGACGGAAGAGTCTATCGGCCACCCGGAAAGGCGCAGCCCGGCCGGGATCACCGCGGGCAGGGAGGGAGCCGCCCGCTTCACGCTGTCTGCCCACTCAGCCGGCCACGACCAGGCGGCGGGGTGGGCGGGACGCCTCCTTGGCCTGCGCCGGCACCCCGGCTCGTCGGTGGTGCGCAGCCGCCGGCACCGCTGCCCGGCGCGGCCAGCCGGGACCGGAGTGTGGGATTGCGCACCCCGCCACCGGCCGCGACCACCCCGGAGGGACGTGGGGAGCACACCCGCGCGGGCGTCCGGAGACGGCCGGCTCAGGCGGGCGGCAGGAACAGGCCGACCAGCTCGACGTGCTGGGTCATCGGGAACAGGTCGAAGCCGCGCAGCGCGGCCAGCCGCCAACCGAGCCCGGTGAAGGTGCGCACGTCCCGGGCGAACGCGGCCGGGTCGCAGGCCACGTACGCCACCGCGCGCGGGCCGGCGGCGACGATGTTGCGGACCACCGGCGCGCCCGCACCGGAGCGGGGCGGGTCGAGCACCACCAGGTCGACCGGGCCGGTGACCCGGCGGCGGGCCAGCGCGGTCTCCACCCGGGCCGCGACCACCTCCACCCGGGGCAGGTCGGCCAGGTTGACCCGGGCCGCGTGCACGCCCTGCTCGGCCGACTCGACCAGGGTGACCCGGGCGTCGCCGACCCGGCCGGCGAGCGCCGCGGCGAACAGTCCCGCACCGCCGTACAGGTCCCAGGCGGTCTCGCCGGGACGCGGGTCGAGCAGGTCCAGCACCGCGCCGACCAGGGTGTCCGCCGCGGCCGGGTGCACCTGCCAGAAGCCGGACGCGGGCAGCGTCCAGTCCCGGCCGGCGGCCACCTCGCGGACCTGCTCCGGCCCGCGCACCGGGGTGGGCAGCCCGCCGGCGTACGCGGTGACGCTGACGTCGCCGCCGGTGGAGGCGACCGTCTCGACCGCGTCGGCGTCCGGCCAACGGGCCCCGCTGGCGGCGAGCACCGGCAGCCCCTGGATGGCCGGGTGCGCGATCAGGCAGCGGTCGACCGGCACCACCTCGTGCGAGCGGTGCTTGAGCAGCCCGGCCCGGCCGGCGCCGTCGACCGCGTAGCGGACCCGGGAACGCCAGCCCAGCGGCCCGCCGGGCAGCGCCTCGACCCGGACGCCGAGCGCGTCGACCCGGTCGTCGGTGAGGCCGCCGAGGCGGGTGAGCTGCTCGCGCACCACGGCGGCCTTCCAGCGCAGCTGCGCCTCGGGGGCGACGTGCTGGAGGTCGCACCCGCCGCAGCGGCCCGGCTTCGCGTACGGGCAGGGCGGCTCGACCCGGTCCGGGGAGGCGGTGCGGATCTCCACCGCGTCGGCCCGGGCGAAGCCCCGGTGCAGCTCGGTCACCTCGGCGACCACCCGCTCACCGGGCAGCGCGTGCCGGACGAAGACGACCTGGCCGTTCACCCGGGCCACGCAGTGCCCGCCGGGGGCGACCGCGTCCACGGTCAGCTCCACCCGCTCGGCCTCCTCCAGCCCGCGTCGGGCGTCGGTGGGCGCGGTCACGGGCGGTCCGCGGCGGTCGAGCCGCTCTCCCCGGGTGGGGCGGAGACCACCGGCGGCACGGTCGGCGGCAGGGTGCTGCGCGGGGCCACCCGGGGTCCGCGCGCCGGCCCCCGGGTCAGGGTGGCGTCCAGCCGGTCCAGGTTCTTGCTGGCGGTCGAGGCGAGCTGCCAGGGGACGCTGGTCACCATCACGCCCGGCTCGAAGAGCAGCCGCCCCTTGAGCCGCAGCGCGCTCTGGTTGTGCAGCAGGTTCTCCCACCAGCGGCCCACCACGTACTCCGGGATGAAGACGGTGACCACGTCGCGGGGGGACTCCCGGCGGACCGAGGCGACGAAGTTGAGGATCGGCCGGGTGATCTCCCGGTACGGCGAGTCGACCACGGTGAGCGGCACCGGCAGCTCGCGCCGCTCCCAGTCCGCCTGCAGGTCCCGGGTGTCCTTCTCGTCGACGTTCACGGTCACCGCGGTCAGCGTGTCCGGCCGGGTGGCCCGGGCGTACGCGATGGCCCGCAGGGTCGGCTGGTGCAGCTTGCTGACCAGCACGATGGCGTGGTTGCGGGCGGGCAGCACGGCCCGCTGCTCGGTCAGCTCCAGCTCGGCGGCGACCCGGTCGTAGTGCCGGCGGATGGCCAGCATCAGCACGTAGATCACGGCCATCGCGGCGATCGCGATCCAGGCGCCGAGCAGGAACTTGGTGACCAGCACGATGATCAGCACGACGCCGGTCATGGCCATGCCGAAGGTGTTGATCGCCCGGGAGCGGATCATCCGCCGCCGTGCCTCCGGGTCCCGCTCGGTGCGCAGGTGCCGGTTCCAGTGCCGGATCATGCCGGCCTGGGACAGGGTGAACGAGACGAACACGCCGACGATGTAGAGCTGGATGAGCCGGGTCACCTCGGCCTGGAAGCCGACGATCAGCACCACCGCGAAGACGGCGAGGAAGACGATGCCGTTGGAGAACGCCAGCCGGTCGCCGCGGGTGTGCAGCTGCCGGGGCAGGTAGCGGTCCTGGGCGAGGATCGAGCCGAGCACCGGGAAACCGTTGAAGGCGGTGTTCGCGGCCAGGAACAGGATCAGCGCGGTGGCGGCGGCCACCACGTAGAGCAGCACCGAGCCGTTGCCGAAGACCGTCGCGGCGAGCTGCGCGGTGACGGTCTTCTGCACGTAGCCGTCCGGGCCCGAGACGATCTGCGACGGGTCCTCGACGAACTGCAACCCGGTCAGCCGGGACAGCCAGATGATGCCCACCAGCATGCTCACCGCGATGGTGCCGAGCAGCAGCAGGGTGGTCGCCGCGTTCTTCGACTTCGGCGTCTTGAACGCCGGCACGCCGTTGGAGATCGCCTCCACACCGGTGAGCGCGGCGCAGCCGGACGAGAAGGTGCGCAGCAGCAGGAAGACCAGCGCGAAGCCGGCGACGCTGTGCTCGGCGTGGATCTCCAGCCCGGCGCTCGGGGCCTGCAGGTCGTCGCCGAGCACGAAGACCCGGATCAGCCCGGTGATCAGCATGCCGCCGATGACGATCACGAAGCCGTAGGTGGGGATGGCGAAGGCGGTGCCGGACTCACGCAGGCCACGCAGGTTCATCGCGGTGAGCACCGCCACCGCGCTGACCGCGATCAACACCTTGTGGGTGTCCACGAACGGGACCACCGAGCCGAGGTTCGCCACGCCCGAGGAGACCGAGACCGCGACGGTGAGCACGTAGTCGACCAGCAGCGCGCTGGCCACCGCGAGCCCGGCCCGCGGCCCGAGGTTGACCGTGGCCACCTCGTAGTCACCGCCACCGGAGGGGTAGGCGTGCACGTTCTGCCGGTAGCTCGCCACCACCGTGAGCATCACCACGACGACCGCGAGCGCGATCCACGGCGAGAAGAGGTACGCCGAGGCGCCCGCGATGGAGAGCGTCAGCAGGATCTCGTCCGGGGCGTACGCGACGCTGGAGAGGGCGTCGGAGGCGAAGACCGGCAGCGCGATGCGCTTCGGCAGGAGCGTGTGCTGGAGGCGGTCGGACCGGAACGGTCGACCGACGAGGAGTCGCTTCAGCAGCGAGGTGGGTCTGGCCACAACCGCCAAGAGTACGACCACCCCGCTCCGGACGGTGGGGGTGCCTGATCACCCTCGCGTGCGCCCGCGCGGTACGGTCGGTCCCCCGCCGGCGGCGGGGACGTGGCAGGCTCGCAGACGACGGGCCAGCGGGCGGCACCGTGGGAGGAGCGGACACCGTGCATGTCGTGATCATGGGCTGCGGCCGGGTCGGGTCGACCCTGGCGCACAGCCTGGAGTCCCGGGGACACTCGGTGGCGGTGATCGACCAGGACGCGGACGCGTTCCGCCGTCTCGGACCCGACTTCGCCGGCATCACCGTCACCGGCGCCGGTTTCGACGGCGATGTGCTGCGCCAGGCCGGCATCGAGCGCGCGGACGCCTTCGCGGCGGTCTCCAGCGGCGACAACTCCAACATCATCTCGGCCCGGCTGGCGCGGGAGACCTTCGGCGTCTCCCGGGTGGCCGCCCGGATCTACGACCAGCGCCGGGCGCAGGTCTACGAGCGCCTCGGCATCCCCACCGTGGCCACCGTCCGGTGGACCGCCGACCGGATGCTGCGCCACCTGGTCCCCGAGGGGAACGTGGAGATCTTCCGGGACTCGACCAGCACCGTGTCGATCATCGAGGTGCCGGTGCACAGGGACTGGATCGGCCGGCCGCTGAGCCAGCTGGAGGATTCCGCGGGCGCGCGGGTCGCGTACCTCATCCGGTTCGGAATCGGCACACTGCCCACCGCCTCCACCGTGGTGCAGGAGGGCGACCAGGTCTTCATGCTGGTGACCGACGACATCATCGGGTCGGTCACCTCGGTGGCGGCGGCGCCGCCGGAAGGAGGGCACTGAGCGATGCGCATCGCCATCGCGGGCGCCGGCAACGTGGGCCGGTCGATCGCCCAGGAGCTGATCGACAACGGTCACCAGGTGATGCTGATCGAGCGGCAGCCCAAGATGCTGCGGCCCGACCGGGTGCCGGCCGCCGAGTGGGTGCTCGCCGACGCGTGCGAGCTGGCCAGCCTGGAGGAGGCGAACCTCTCCGGCTGCGACGTGGTGGTCGCCGCCACCGGCGACGACAAGGTCAACCTGGTGGTGTCGCTGCTGGCCAAGACCGAGTTCGCGGTGCCCCGCGTGGTCGCCCGGGTCAACCGGGCGGAGAACGAGTGGCTCTTCACCGAGCAGTGGGGCGTCGACGTCGCGGTGAGCAAGCCGCGGGTGATGGCCGCGCTGGTCGAGGAGGCGGTCACGGTCGGCGACCTGGTCCGGCTGATGACGTTCCGGCAGGGCGAGGCGAACCTGGTCGAGATCACCCTGCCGCCCAGCGCCCCCTACGTCGGCCAGCCGATCCACGCGGTGCCGATCCCCCGGGACGCCGCCCTGGTGGCGATCCTGCGTGGCAAGCGCGTGCTGGTGCCCAGCCCGGACGACCCGATCGAGGCCGGGGACGAGCTGATCTTCGTGTGCACGGCAGCGGTGGAGGACGAGGTCCGTCGGGTGATCCTCGGCCCGGACAGCGTCGAGCGCACCCGCGAGCGGGCCTGACCGGCTGCGGTCCCGCCGGCCGGCACCGGGGTGCGGTCGGCGGGCCTCAGGCGCCGGGCAGCGGCGTCGTCGACGCGCCCTCTCGGGTCACCCGGCGCACCGCCCAGACCGTGATCAGCAGCAGCAGCGCGTACGGCGGGTAGCCCAGGGCGAGCCGGGCCACGCCCAGCGCGGTGTCCTGGTGGGCCAGGTAGAGCCCGGCCTGCACGCCCACCTTGGCCAGCCACACCACGCCCCAGAGCACGGTGAGCTGGGTGAAGGTGCGGACCAGGCGGGGGTCGTCCCGCCACTCGGAGCGGCCCTTGGCCACCAGCACCGACCAGATCCAGCCCACCAGGGGCTGCCGGAGCGCCGCCGAGACCAGCAGGGCCAGCCCGTAGCCGATGCCGTAGAGGATGCCGGGCAGGTAGAAGTCCCGCTCGTCGCCGGTACGCCAGGCGATGGCCGCGCCGATGCCGATGCCGACCAGGCCGTTGACGGCGTGCCGCACCGGTCGGCGCTGGGCCAGCCGCAGACCGGCGATCAGCACCGCCACGGCCACCGAGGCGATCACCGCGGGGCGCAGCTCGCCCAGCATGTTGGCGATCACGAAGACCACCACCGGGATGCTCGACTCGACCAGGCCCCGCCAGCCACCGAGCTGGTCGGCCATCTGCTCGGCGAGGCTGGGCAGCCGCTCGTCCTCCGGCCCGGTCTCCGGCTCGGTGTGCTGTCCGGTCGTCACTTCGGCGACTCCAGCTCGTAGTACGGGTTGTAGATCACCTTGCGTTCGTCCCGTACGGCCACCCGGCCGCGGGCGGTCAGGTGCCGGCCGGGCTCGATCCCGGCGATGTGCCGTCGGCCCAACCAGACCAGGGTGACCACGTCGTTGCCGTCGTAGAGGTCGGCTTCCAGGGTGGGCAGGTTCGTCCGGGGCGTGTACACCACCGTGCGGAGCCGCCCGGCGACCGAGACGACCTGGCCCCGGCTGCACTGGTGGGCCGGCATGCAGCCGGACTCGGCGCTCTCCCGGCGCAGCTCCTGCGCCTCGATCTCGGACTCGCTCGCGGTCAGCCGATGCAGGAGCCGCCGGAACGACACCCGGCTCTCGTCGGTCGTCATGACCTCCGCGTCACCCTTCTCCACCGGGCCGGTCCGCGCCGGCACTGGCTCCGCCCGGCAGACGCCGGGACCGTCCCGCCAGCGTACGCCGAGACGGCCCGTCCGCGGAGCCGGCGTCCGTCGCGGCAGCCGCGGCGGGTGGACACCCGACGGGCCCGGTGCCGTCGGCCGGAGCCGACGGATGCCGGGCCCGCCCGGTACGCGTCAGGCCTCGCGCTGCTCCGGCCCGCCCTGCTGCTCGGCCGCCTGCTGCTCCGCGACCTCGCGGGGCAGCCGCAGCGGCAGCGGCTCACGGACCGGCTTGGCCTCGTGGCCCCGGTCCACCACCAGGCCGTCGAGGCAGGCCGTCAGCGGGCCGGCCACGGCCGGGTCGGTGGCCGCCTGGCCCTGGTAGACGCCGCGGACCATCCAGCGCGGCCCGTCGATGCCGACGAAGCGCAGGTCGGTCAGGCCGTCCGGGGTGCGCACCCGGGCCCGCAGCTCGGTGCCGTACTCCCCGTCGATCTCCTGGGCGGCGGCGCCGTCGTTGTACAGGGACTGCCGGATCTCCTCACGGACCTCGTCCCAGATGCCCTCGGAGCGGGGGGCGGCGAACACGCCGAGCTGGAGGGCGTTCTGTCCGTGCACCAGCACGACCTGCTGGATCACGCCCTGCGGGTCGGCCTGCACCCGCACCTCGACGTCGGGCACCGCCGGGATCTGGAGGCTGCCCAGGTCGAGCCGGGGCACGTCGGGCGCCTCGGAGACGTCGTACGGGCCCCGCGACGGCGCCTGCGGGGTCTCCTCGACCTCCGGGGAGTCGAGAACCCCGGCGGCCCGCTCGTCACGCGCGTGCCGCGCGCCCTCGGCCCGCTTACGGGAGAAGATCACTGCGCCCACCCTCCGCTGTTCGCACTCACCCTGCCACCTCTTCCGTCTGCCCGCCCGCCGGCGCCGGGACCAGCCCGGCGTGCCCGCCGGTGGACCCGTGCCCGCCGGTCCCGCGTCGGGACGCGGGCAGCTCCGCCACCGGCCGGAAATCGGCCCGCGCGACCCGCTGAACGACGAGCTGCGCGATCCGGTCGCCCCGGCTGATCTTCGCCGGTGCCTCCCGATCATGGTTGATCAGGTTGACCAGGATCTCACCCCGGTAGCCGGCGTCGACCGTACCGGGCGCGTTGAGCACCGTCACGCCGAGCCTGGCCGCCAGCCCCGATCGGGGATGTACCAGGCCGACGTACCCCTCGGGCAGCGCGATGGCCACGCCCGTCGGCACCAGGGCCCGCCCGCCGGGCGGCAGCTCCACGTCCGTGGCGGCCACCAGGTCCGCGCCGGCGTCGCCGGGGTGGGCGTACGCCGGCAGCGGCAGCTCGGGGTCGAGCTGCCGTACGGGCACGGGTACGAGGTCTGTCACGGTCTTCCTCTTCCGTCCGGTCCTTGCGGGGGTGACCCTGCCATCCTGCCGGTTGGCGGGCCGGCCGTGCGCCGTACCCTCGGACTGTGCGCCCGTCGTCGTCCCCGTCCGCCCCGGTGTCCCCGGTTGCCCCTGCCCGGGGGTACTCGGAGCGGCTCACCCTGCCCTGGTGGGCCTGGCCGGTCGGCCTGGCGCTGGCCGGGCTGCTCGCCGCCGAGTTGTGGCTGGGCGCGACCGGCGTCCGCGCCTGGCTGCCCTTCGCGGTGCTGATCCCGGCGACCGTGGCGGCGCTGGCCTGGCTGGGCCGGATCCGGATCGCGGTCAACACCGACGAGCTGCGGGTTGACGACGCCCGCCTCCCGGTGCGGTACGTCGCCGACGTGGTCCCGCTGGACGCGGCCGGTCGGCGTGAGGTGCTGGGCGTCGGGGCCGACCCGCTCGCCTTCGTGGTGCAGCGGCCGTGGGTCGGCGCCGCGGTGCAGGTGGTCCTGGACGACCCGGCCGACCCGACCCCGTTCTGGGTGGTCAGCACCCGGCACCCGGTCGAGCTGGCAACCGCGGTCCTCGCCGCCCGCGACCGCGCCTGACCCGGCTGACACCGCACGCCACGCTCCAGCGCGCTGATTCACGAAAACAGTGGCCATCCGCCCCGGGATGGCCACTGTTTCCGTGAATCAGGCCCCACCCGTAGGCGTGAGTCGGGTCCTAGCCGGCGGGTCAGGGCAGGGTGGGACGGGAGCCGCCCGGCAGTTCCCGGCTCCGGCGGCGCAGGTCCTTGCGGAGCTGGTCGGCCAGGGTCCGGGTGGCCCGCCGGTTGAGGTAGCCGGCGACGGCGGCGCCGGTCAGGAACGGTCCCAGCGTGGTCAGGTTCCGGCCGAACCGGCGCAGCAGGCTGTCCCGCAGCTCGCGGCGGGCCGCGGTGCCCAGCACCGCGCTCACCCCGACCCCCGGCAGCATCGGGTTGATCCCCCGCTGGCCGGCCCAGGACTGCACCAGCGCGACCGCGCGCTGCGTGCCGCCGGTGGGCAGCGGAGCCCGGTGGATCTCGTGCAGCTCACCGATCAGCTTCAGCTCGATGGCGACCACCGCCACCGTCTCGGCGGCCAGCAGCACGGGCGCGGAGAGCAGCGTCGGGGTGACCGCCCACTCCACCGCGGCGACCCCGCCGCCGGCCGCGCCGACCCCGGCGGTGGCCCGGGCCGCGTTGCGGATCAGCCGCTCGGCCAACTCGTCGTCGTTCAGGTCGGGGAAGTGCCGGCGGAGCGTGGCCAGGTCACGGATCGGTACGTGCGGGGCGACCTCGGCGACGGTGTCCGCCATCCAGCGGACGGCCGCCTTGGGCTTGAACAGGTCGGTGAGGCCACGGGCGCGCGCCTGACCGACCAGCCGGGCGAGGAGTTGCCGGCGACGGGCGGGCGCGATGTCGTCGGCGGTGAGCGCGGCGACGGTCGCGCCGAGCTGGTCGGCGTCGGCACCGTCGGGCCCGCACGGGCCGAGTCGCTCGACGTCACCGTGCCCGGTGGTGCCCTCGACGCCGGTCCCGTCGGCGTCCGGTCCACCGGTTCGCTCGCTGCGCTCGGTCACCTGTCCGCCCTCCCCTGGTCCGCGCGGCGTGGCAGCCGCCCGTACGAGTCAAGCAGCTTCCCGCCACCGGCGCACGGCGGCTCGAACAGCGGCGGCCCCGTCGAGGAGGCCGCCGCCGGTGACACGCGTCGAAGTCAGACGCACTCTCGGCAGATCAGTTCGCCGTTCCGCTCGACCGCGAGTTGGCTGCGGTGGTGAACCAGGAAGCAGCGGCCGCACCGGAACTCGTCCTGCTGCATCGGTAGCACCTTGACCGTGAGCTCCTCGTCGGCCAGGTCGGCACCGGGCAGCTCGAAGCTCTCCGCCACCTCGGCCTCGTCGACGTCCACGGCGCCCGACTGTGAGTCGACCCGCCGTGCCTTCAGCTCTTCCAGGCTGTCCTCGCCGAGGTCGACCTCGTCGCGACGCGGGGCGTCGTAGTCGGTGGCCATCGGTTTCACTCTCCCATATCGATATGGTCGCTTCCGGTTGTAACGCCGGGCGACGCTGTTTCGGTTCCACTGGCCGGCCACCAAATCTGTCGGTCACCCGACCCCGACGACCGGTGGGCCGGGTCGCCAGAGGAACTCCCCCAGCGAGCGCGGAACCTTACCCCCCCTTTGGGCGAGGCATGTATACCGCCCTCGCGGCAGAGATGTACGCCCCTGCGCCCGAAGTTGTTCCCGATGTGACTCAGGCGACACGAAGATAGGGGTAGTAGTACCCGTTCCACCGGTGGCGCGCCGGCATGTCGGACTGTTTCCACGCCACGGCCGGACAACCGTTAACCTCAGCGACGTACTCGACGGCCCGACCGTTGGCGGCCGCCGCCACCCAATCACTGTCCGGGGAGCGCCCAGATGAGTTTTGCGCGAGTGCGGGCACTCGTTGTCGTCGGCCTGTTGGCGGTTCTCGCCCTGGTCTTCGTGGTCATCGCACTGGTGCGCGACACCCAGAGCAACGCGGGCATCGCCGCGGGCTGCCCCAAGGACTGGCCGCTCGCCGACGTCACCCTGCGTGAGCCCAAGGACGTCAAGATCAACGTTTACAACGGCACCGACGAGCCGGGCCTGGCCGGCAGCGTCGCGGACGACTTCCGCAACCGGAAGTTCCAGGTCAAGAAGGAAGGCAACGCTCCCAAGGCCGTGGACGACGTGGCCGTGCTGCGATTCGGTCCGAAGGGTGTCGGCTCCGCGCACCTGCTGCGGGCCTATTTCCTCGACAACGCCGATCCGCAGTTCGACCCGAAGCGCAAGGACGACACGGTCGACGTGATTCTGGGCAACAGCTTCCAGCAACTGGCCACCACCACCGAGGTCAATCAGTCCCTCGGTGACCTCGGTTCGCCGGTCGCCCCGACCGGCACCTGTCCCGCCCCGATCGACAAGTAACTCCGATCACGGTCGGCCGGACGGCCGACCTGATCCACACGAATCTCCCGGAAAGAGTGGCCGCCCCGACCCGGTAGGCCATCCTTTCCGGGAGATTCGGCGTCTTTCCGGGGCCGGGCTCGCCCGGGCCGGACCCGGGCCACGGCCCGGAAAGGCCGACACGCGGCGCGGCGGGGCGGGGACGGGTCAGGGGCCGCCGGAGGCGTCGAGGGCGGCGAGCCGGGTGTGCAGCGGCTCGAAGAGCGCCGGCGGGGCGGCGATCACCAGGTCCGGACCGGCCGGCCGCCCGGACAGCCCGGTCACCAGCAGCCCCGCCTCGCGGGCGACCAGTCCGCCCGCGGCGAGGTCCCAGGCGGCCAGCCCCTTCTCGTAGTAGGCGTCCACCCGTCCCTCGGCGGTCAGGCAGAGGTCCAGTGCGGCGGCGCCCATCCGGCGGATGTCCCGGACGTGCGGGATCAGCTCGGCGACCACCCGGGCCTGGTGCGCCCGGCGGCCGGCGTCGTAGCCGAAGCCGGTGGCGACCAGCGCCTGTCCCAGGTCGGTCTCGGTGGAGCAGCGCAGCCGCTCCCCGTCCCGCCAGGCGCCGCCGCCCGCGGTGGCGGTCCACTCCTCGCCGGTGGCGATGTTGCGCACCACCCCGGCCACCACCTCGCCGTCGACCTCGGCGGCGAGGGAGACCGCGCAGTACGGCAGCCCGTAGAGGTAGTTGACGGTGCCGTCGATCGGGTCGACGATCCAGCGCACGCCGCCCTCCCCGGCCGTGCCGGTGGAGCCGGCGCCGTACTCCTCGCCCAGCACCGCGTCGCCGGGGCGGAGCGTCCGCAGGGCGTCGAGCACCTGCCGCTCCACCGCCCGGTCGGCGGCGGTGACCACGTCGGTGACGGTGCTCTTGGTCGCGGCGACCGACACCCCCTCGGCCCGCATCCGGTGGGCGGTGGCGGCCCCGTCCCGGGCCACCTCGACGGCGATCTTGAGCAGTTCCCGCGGCGTGGGCGCCGAGCCGATCATGTTCGTCCCCTTCCCGCACGACCGGGGCCGGCCGGCTCGTACGTGGGTATCATCCTTACAAAGTCCACATCTGCGCCGAATCGGCGGTCCACACCGTCGGTACGGCGTGCGGCGCGGGATGATCGCCGTAGACGGCGTTACAATTCACCCTGCCCACGCGCCACGGACCGCCAGCGACCGGCCGGCCCGGGACACGGGGGTCCCTCAACGACATCGTCCGGCACCGCGCTCCGCCGCTGCGCCGGACGAACCCGGCCGTGCTCGCTCTTCGCCTCCGGAAGGTCATTCGTGACAGAACCCCGCCAGACCGGCGCCGACGTTCGCTCGCTCACCGACACCCTGATCGCCCACGCGCAGAGCGCCGGCGGCCAGCTCACGTCGGCCCAGCTCGCGCGCACCGTCGAATCCGCTGAGGTGACCCCGGCCCAGGCCAAGAAGATCCTGCGGGCGCTCTCCGAGGCGGGAGTGACGGTCGTGGTCGACGGCTCCGCCAGCACCCGCCGCCGCGTCGCCGCCGCCCGGTCCGCCACGCCCGCCTCCCGGGCCACCACCGCCAAGACCACCAAGAAGGCCGCCGCGCCGGCCCCGAAGCAGGCGCCGGCCGCCGAGGAGGCCCCGGCGACCCCCGCCCCGCGGAAGGCGACCGCCCGCAAGGCCACCGACACCACCGCCGAGGTGGCCGCCAAGGCCGCCGCCCCGGCGAAGGCCACCAAGGCGACCCGGGCCACCAAGGCGACGGTGGCGGCCAAGACCGCCGCGGCGAAGCCGGCGAAGGGCGCCAAGGGCGAGGGCGCCGAGGGGGACGTCGACCCGGAGGAGCTGGCCGCCGAGATCGAGGACGTGGTGGTCGAGGAGCCGGCCGAGCTCACCCGGGCCGCCGAGACCGACGCCGCCAACTCCGCGAGCGACAACGACTTCGAGTGGGACGACGAGGAGTCCGAGGCGCTCAAGCAGGCGCGTCGTGACGCCGAGCTGACCGCCTCCGCCGACTCCGTCCGGGCGTACCTGAAGCAGATCGGCAAGGTGCCGCTGCTCAACGCCGAGCAGGAGGTCGAGCTCGCCAAGCGGATCGAGGCCGGCCTCTACGCCGCCGAGCGGCTGCGCGCCGCCGACGAGGGTGAGGAGAAGCTCACCCGGGACATGCAGCGGGACCTGCTCTGGATCTCCCGGGACGGTGAGCGGGCCAAGAACCACCTGCTGGAGGCGAACCTCCGGCTGGTCGTCTCGCTGGCCAAGCGCTACACCGGTCGTGGCATGGCCTTCCTCGACCTGATCCAGGAGGGCAACCTCGGCCTGATCCGCGCGGTCGAGAAGTTCGACTACACCAAGGGCTACAAGTTCTCCACCTACGCCACCTGGTGGATCCGCCAGGCCATCACCCGCGCCATGGCCGACCAGGCCCGCACCATCCGCATCCCGGTGCACATGGTCGAGGTGATCAACAAGCTCGGCCGGATCCAGCGCGAGCTGCTCCAGGACCTGGGCCGCGAGCCCACCCCGGAGGAGCTGGCCAAGGAGATGGACATCACACCGGAGAAGGTGCTGGAGATCCAGCAGTACGCTCGGGAGCCCATCTCGCTCGACCAGACCATCGGCGACGAGGGTGACAGCCAGCTCGGCGACTTCATCGAGGACTCGGAGGCCGTGGTCGCGGTCGACGCGGTCTCGTTCTCGCTGCTGCAGGACCAGCTCCAGCAAGTGCTGCAGACGCTCTCCGAGCGCGAGGCGGGCGTGGTACGCCTGCGCTTCGGCCTCACCGACGGCCAGCCGCGCACTCTGGACGAGATCGGCCAGGTGTACGGCGTCACCCGGGAGCGCATCCGTCAGATCGAGTCGAAGACCATGTCCAAGTTGCGGCACCCCTCGCGTTCCCAGGTGCTCCGCGACTACCTGGACTGACCGCGCACGTCAACCAGTCGTGTCGGTTTGATCACCAGCCGTACAACACTCATTAGTGATCGGTCGGTTGCCTGTTCGTGATCGTTGACGTGGCACCCTTGGTGCACGGCACACTGTCCTCCACGCCAGGTGTGACCTCGGTCCCCCGCGGGCACACAGGGAAGGCAGGGCCCGAGAAGGGTGTTGCACGATAGGTGAGCAACGACCGAAGAGAGTGTTCATCGGTGACGACCAGAGGAGGAAGGCGATGACCCCGACCCTCACGCCGCCGCCCGAGACGGTGAGCCCCCCGGCCGCCGATGAACGGTGCGACCGCTGCAATGCTGCCGGCAAGCTCCGGATCACTCTGGCGGGTGGGAGCGAGCTGGTGTTCTGTGGGCACCACGCGAACAAGTACGCGGAGGATCTCGTGAAGATCACCGTGCGGTACGCGACGGACCCGGAGTTCAGCTGGCGTGGCACCGATCTGATGGCGAACTGAATCAGCAGTCCGACGACATAGCCGACCGGAGGCACCCAGACGGGTCGCCTCCGGTCGGCGTTTCTGCGTCGAACCCGAAGCCGGCGGCCGTCCCGGGGATCGCCGCCGGTTCACCCGGACGAGGTGATCGCGTCAGAGGGTCTGGACGGTGGCGATGCGCTCTTCGAGCTGCTCGATCGTCGCCTGGGCGCTCGGCGGGCCGCCGCAGAGCCGGCGCAGCTCGGCGTGGATCTTGCCGTGCGGTTGGCCGGTGCGGTGGTGCCGGGCGGCCACCAGAGCGTTCAGCTGCCGCCGGAGGGCCACCCGGCGCTGGGCGGCACTCATCGGCGGGGCCACCGGCGCCGGGGCCGCAGCGGCCGGCTCAGCGGTCCGCTGGGCGGCCTTGCGGCGCTGGGCGGCGAGCTGGTCGGCCTGCCGTTTGGTGAGCAGCATGGAGACCTGATCGGCGGTGAGCAGCCCGGGGAGGCCGAGGTATTCCTCCTCCTCCGGGGTGCCGGCCTGGGCGGCCGTGCCGAAGGACGCGCCGTCGAAGATCACCTGGTCCAGCTCGGCGGTCGCGGAGAGCGCGGCGAACCGCTTCTCCAACTCGCCGCTGGCCGCATCGTCGCGCTGGGCGCGCTCCAGCAGGTCGTCGTCGAAGCCGTCGGACTCCTTCGCCTTGCCGAGCACGTGGTCCCGCTCGGCCTCCATCTCGCTGGCCAGCCCGAGCAGGTGCGGCACGCTGGGCAGGAAGACCGAGGCGGTCTCCCCGGACCGGCGGGCCCGGACGAACCGGCCGATCGCCTGGGCGAAGTAGAGCGGCGTGCTGGCGCTGGTCGCGTAGACGCCGACCGCCAGGCGGGGGATGTCGACGCCCTCGGACACCATCCGGACCGCGACCAGCCAGCGCTGCTCCGACGCCGCGAACGTCGCGATCCGCGCGGAGGCGCCCTGGTCGTCGGAGAGCACCACGGCGGCCTTCTCGCCGGTCACCTGCTCGAGCAGCTTCGCGTACGAACGGGCGACCTGCTGGTCGCTGGCGATCACCAGGCCGCCGGCATCGGGCATGCCGTTGGCGCGCAGCACGGTCAGCCGGGCGTCGGCGGCCCGCAGCACCTGCGGCATCCAGTCGCCGGCCGGGTCCAGCGCGGTACGCCAGGCCTGCGCGATCAGATCCTGGGTCATCGGCTCGCCGAGCCGCGCCGCCAGCTCCTCCCCCGCGTTGGTGCGCCACCGGGTCTCCCCGGAGTACGCCAGGAACAGCACCGGCCGGACCACGCCGTCGCGCAGCGCGTCAGCGTAGCCGTAGACGGAGTCGGCGCGGGAGCGCAGCAGCCCGTCCCCGCCGCGCTCGTAGCTGACGAACGGGATCGGGTTGTCGTCGGAGCGGAACGGCGTACCGGTGAGCATCAGCCGGCGCACCGCGGGCTCGAAGGCCGCTTTCACCCCGTCACCCCAGGTACGCGAGTCACCGGCGTGGTGGATCTCGTCGAGGATGATCAGCGTCCGCCGGGTCATGGTGCGCCGCCGGTGGACCTGCGGCGCCATGCCGACCTGGGCGTACGTGACGACGGCGCCGTGGAAGTCCGCGGCGGAGTGCAGGTCGGCGTTGCGGAACGCGGCGTCGAGCTGGATGCCGACCCGGGCGGCGGCGACCGCCCACTGGGTCTTCAGGTGCTCGGTCGGGGCGACCACGGTGACCGCCTCGACGGTGCCGTCGTTCAGCAACTCGGCGGCGATCCGGAGGGCGAAGGTGGTCTTGCCGGCGCCGGGCGTGGCGACCGCGGTGAAGTCCTCGGTACGACGGCGCAGGTACTCCACCATCGCCCTGCGTTGCCAGGCACGCAGGGGCGGGAACGTCTCGAGCGCCGGCAACCGCGGTGGCACGCGCAGCTCCTCTCCGACCGCACGACGGCGGGCCACGGCCGAGGGCCACGGGTACCGCCGCCCATGAAAAGGCCCTCGCGCATCCGGTGCTGCGAAGGCCGATTCAGCATAACCAGCGGGGGCGCTTCGCCCCACTCGACGCCACGCTGGTCACATCCGGCCGGCCGCCGGCGCGGCGGTCAGCCCTGCGGCCCGCGGGTGCCGGTGCGCGGCGGGCGCAGCGTGGCCACCGGCGCGGACCAGCGCCGGCGCAGCGCCACCAGGCGCAGCACGAAGACGAAGATGGCGGCGGCGATCAGCGGCACCGCCTTGACCTGCCCGTACGCCACCAGCAGGGCCACCACGATCGACCCGGCGAGCGCGGCGACGGCGTAGATCTCCCGGCGCAGCACCACCGGGATCTCGCCGGTGAGCAGGTCCCGGCCCAGCCCGCCGCCGATCGCGGTGAGCGTGCCGATCATGCAGGCGCCGACCGCCGGTACGTGCGCGTCGAGCGCCTTGAGGGTGCCGGTGACGGTGAACAGCCCGAGGCCGGCCGCGTCGAGCACCAGCACGGTGGTGCGCAGCCGGGCGAGTTGGGGGTGCAGCCGGAAGACGGCGGCTGCGGTGACCGCTGCGGTCACCGCGTACCGCCAGTCGGCGAAGGCCAGCGGGGGGACCTCGTCGATGACCAGATCCCGGAAGATGCCGCCGCCGAGGGCGGCGACCACGCCGACGAAGACCACGCCGAACAGGTCGAGCCGTTTCGCCACCGCGGCGGAGGCGCCGGAGGCGGCGAAGACCGCTACGCCGGTGAGGTCGGCGAGCAGCAGGGCGGTGGAGGTGGTCACCGCCGCAGGCTACGCGGGCGGGCGGCGGAGCCGCCCACGATCACGCGCCCCAGGAGTCGTAGATCTCCTTGCACTTCGGGCAGACCGGCGACCCGGGCTTGGCGGCCTTGGTCACCGGAAAGGTCTCGCCGCAGAGCGCGATGACGAATGTGCCCATGACCGCACTTTCGGCGATCTTGTCCTTGCGCACGTAGTGGAACATCTCGGGGCCGGTGTCGGCGTCCTTCAGCTCGGGACGCTCAAGAACTTCTGTACTCACGTTTACACCTCCAAATCTCCAGTTTTGCAGGTCCCCCTGGGGCGGTCCACCGCAGGCCGGCCGGAGGGCGGCCCGTACCGTAACGGAAGTGACCAACTTTCACATCGGTTTCGGCGCCGAGGTGGCCGACGCCCTGCGCGACGGGCGTCCCGTCGTGGCCCTGGAGAGCACCATCGTCTCGCACGGCCTCCCCCGGCCGGACAATCTGCTGGTCGCGCGGCAGATCGAGCAGGCGGTCCGGGACGCGGGCGCGGTTCCGGCCACCATCGGCATGGTCGCCGGCGAGCTGATCGTGGGGCTGGACGACGCCCAACTGACCCGACTCGCCACGGTCGACGGGGTGAGCAAGCTCTCCGTACGCGATCTCGCGGTGGCGGCGGCCACCGGGGCGGACGGCGCGACCACGGTGGCGGCGACCAGCGCGGTGGCCGCGGCGGCCGGCATCGGCGTCTTCGCCACCGGTGGCCTGGGCGGCGTGCACCGGGAGGCGGCGCAGACCTTCGACGAGTCGGCCGATCTGGTCACCCTGGCCCGGACCCCGATCGCGGTGGTCTGCGCCGGGGTCAAGTCGATCCTCGACGTCGGCGCCACCCTGGAGCGGCTGGAGACGCTGGGGGTCGGCGTGATCGGTTACCGCACCCACCGCTTCCCCGGCTTCTACCTCACCGACGCCGGCTTCGACCTGGACTGGTCGGTCCAGTCGCCGGAGCAGGTGGCCGACGTGCTGCTGGCCCGCGAGCGGCAGGGCGTGCACCA
Source organism: Micromonospora mangrovicola (assembly GCF_047200535.1). Lineage (NCBI taxonomy): Bacteria > Bacillati > Actinomycetota > Actinomycetes > Micromonosporales > Micromonosporaceae > Micromonospora > Micromonospora mangrovicola. The sequence continues at coordinate 110,395 of NZ_JBJZOG010000004.1, forward strand.
CGGCGGGCTGATCGTGGCCAACCCGCTGCCGACCGACGAGCAGCTCGATCCGGCACTGCACGACCGCACCCTCGCCGACGGGCTGGCCCGGCTCGCCGCCGACGGCGTGACCGGCAAGGCGGTCACCCCGTTCCTGCTGGCCCACTTCCACTCGGCCACCGAGGGCGCCAGCCTGGCGGTGAACGTCCGGATCATCCTGCGCAACGCCGACCTGGCGGCGCGGATCGCGGTCGCCGCGGCGGCCCGGCGTACGGCATGAACAGGCTCGTCGTGGTCGGCGACGTGATCACCGACGTGGTCGCGGTGCTCGGCGGTCCGCTCGCCACCGCGTCGGACACCGCCGCCGGAATCCGGTTCAGCGGCGGCGGCCAGGCGGCCAACACGGCGGCCTGGCTCGCCGCCCAGGGGGCGGACGTCACCCTGGTCGCCGCGGTCGGCGACGACGAGACGGGCCGCGAGCGGGTCGCCGAGCTGGAACGGGTCGGCGTGACCTGCGCGGTCGAGCGGCACGAGGGGTATCCGACCGGCACGGTGATCGTGCTCGCCCATGCCGGCGAGCGCACCATGATCAGCCAGCGCGGGGCGAACCTGCGGTTGACCGCCGCGCAGGTCGACCGGGCCCTGGCGGCGGCGCCCGACGCCGGGCACCTGCACCTGTCCGCGTACACCCTGCTCGACGCCGGGTCGCGCGGCGCGGGACTGCGCGCGCTTGCCGTGGCGCGCGAGCGTGGGCTCACCACCAGCGTCGACGCGGCCTCCGCGGCGCCGCTGCGGCGGGTCGGCGCGGCGGCCTTCCTGGCCTGGGTACGCGACGTCGACCTGCTGCTGGTGAACACGGACGAGGCGACGGTGCTCGCCGGTGGGCTGGACCCGGCGGCGCAGGCACGGGCACTGACCGCGGTGGCCCGGCGGGTGGTGGTCAAGCGGGGGGCGGCCGGCGCGGTCTGGGTGGACCGTGGCGGGGCGGTCGAGACGTCCCCGGCGCGCGGCGTGCCGGTGGTCGACGTCACCGGGGCGGGCGACGCCTTCGCCGCCGGCCTGCTCACCGCCTGGCTCGACGGCGCGGACCCGCGGGCGGCGCTGTCCCGCGCCGGGGACCTCGGCGCGCTCGCGGTCTCGTCGGTGGGGGCCCGACCGGCTCCCTGACCCGGCACGGTCCGGGTCCGGCGTCGACCGGGCCCGGACCGACCGGTCACGGCTCGGCGTCGATGACCTTGTGCGCCGGTTCCTCGGCGGAGAGCGCCATCGGCGGGCTGTCGTCGCGGTGGCGGTGGTGCAGTTTGTTGGCCAGCCGGTGTTCCTCCTTGGGCGGCCGGTCGTTGGCCAGCAGCACCGCCAGCCACGGGATGAACACCATCCCGAGACCGAGCAGCGGCAGCCAGAGCCAGAGCAGTGGGGCCTTCACGCCGACCAGGACCGCTCCGACCACCAGGCACGCCACCCGGATACCCATCATCAGCACGTAGCGCTTCTGCCGGCTGTTGAGCTGGTCGTCCTGGCTGCGCGAGGCGTCGGTGATCAGGATCGGCTGGTACGCCTGACGCTTCACCACGGACCTCCTCGAGGGGATACGCCCCATCCTGTCACCACCGACGGTTGATCGGCGAAAATCGTGACAAGGCAGCGCGTGTTACGTGCGTGGTACGCTCCGGTCGTGGGCGACCGGTTCAGCTTCACCGACGAGGCGTTGGCCAACCTGCGGGTCTACGACGTCACGCCCGGGGAAGTCTGGGAGGCCCTGCACAGCACCCGACGGGTCATCCGGCACCTCGGGGACGACGTCATGGTGGTCTACGCGACCGACCACCGGGGTCGTCGCCTCGCCGTGCTGCTGGCCGAGGCCGACGGCACCGACAACGACTGGGACATCCTCTCCGCCCGCGAACTGAGCGACGTCGAGGCCAAGCGCTACGACGAGGCCGTGCGGAGATCGCGCCGACGAGGAGGCGGTCACGATGCACCGTAACGAGGCGACCAAGCGGTTCCACGACGGCGGCGACGCGCTCGCCGACCTGATCGACGAGACCCAGCCGGCGGAGCTGCCCACCCCCGACACCGACGTGCCGATGGTCAGCCGCTCGGTACGCCTCCCGCTGGAGACGTACGAGCGGGTCCGGGCCGCCGCCGAGGCGCGCGGGATCGGGGTGACCACGCTGATGCGGCAGTGGATCGAGGCCGGCCTGGCCGACCTGGACGACTCGGCGACGGTCTCCCTCGCCGACGTGCGCCGGGCCCTCGCCGCCCTGTCCCGCCCCACCGCCGCCTGACCGGCCGCGACGGCTACATCGGCGACGCCGGACGCTCGGCGGGACGGCCGTGCCCGCGCAGGGCGTCGGCGGCCGCCACCGACCCCAGCACGACGGCGGAGGTGGCCAGGACGGCGATTGCCGGGAGGCTCCGCATCAGCGGGATCAGCGCCACCAGCACCGCCGCGGCGATCACCCGCGGGCGGGACACCCGGCCGAAGATCTCGTACTCGAATCGCGCCCGGGCGGCCAAGAAGAGTGCCGGGCCACCCAGCACCACCACCGCCCACACCGGATCGTCGCGGCCGGTGGGATGCTTGATGACCAGCTCGTAGCCGACCGCGGTGAGCACCACCGCGACGACCATCGTCAGGTGCGTGTAGGTCGCCGACTCCCCCAGCCGGCCGGGCCGGCGGGCGAGCGCCAGCGCCTCCCCGAGCAGATGCCCGGCCCGGTGGAAGTAGATCCGCCACAGCAGTGCGGTCGTGACGAACGCCAGCACGAACGCCGACGCCGAACCGCGGACGAGGTCGGTGCCGCTGGCCGCCACCCCCATCACCAGGATGCTCTCCCCCAGGGCGATCAGGAAGAACTGCTGGTAGCGCTCGCCGAGGTGCTCCCCGGCGATGGTGATGCCCGCGGCCCGCCGCCGGCCCAGGCCCGGGACCGGCCAGCCGGTCGCCGCGCCACCGTAGTCCATCAGCAACGCCAGCACCCACAGCGGCAGCTGCCACCGGTGCGGTCCGATCGCCCCGACCAGCCACGGCACCGCACTCGCCACGCCCCAGCACAGCAGGCGGACCGTCGCCCGGGGGAGACCGTCCCGCAGGAACAGGACGAGGAGCAACGCGCGGCCCACCTGCACGGAGACGTACGCCGTGGCGAAGAGAACATCGCGCTCGTGGAAGGCCCGCGGCAGCGCGACCGCCATCACCATGCTGCCGAACATCGTCCACACCACGATCGCCTGTCCCAGCGCGCGGTCGGAGTTCAGCCGGCTGGTGGACCAGGCGGTCAGGGACCAGACCATCCAGAGCGCCAGGAACAGAAGCAACGCCTCGACCGCGCTGGACAGCACGTCCCCGTCGGGCGTCTCCAGCCCGGCGATGAGCCGCTGCGAGACCCGGGTGAGCGCGAAGACGTACGCCAGGTCGAGGAAGAGCTCGAGAAACGTGGCTCGTGGGGGCGGGACGAGTTCCTCGGCCAGTCGCCGCTCGTCGACCATTCCCACTCCGTCCGCCACCGCCCCGGACGTCCAACGAGCGGTCGGGATCCCCGGTGGCGGTCGTCAGCCCTTCGCGGCCTTCGCCTCCGCCTTCATCCGCTGCTTGTACTCGCGTACCCGGCGCAGCGACCCGGGGTCCGTCACGTCGGCCACCGAGCGGTACGCGTCCGCGTCGCCGTAGCCGCCGGCGGCCTCCCGCCAGCCGTCCGGGGTGACCCCGAACCGCTTGCCGAGCAGGGCGACGAAGATCTGCGCCTTCTGCTTCCCGAAGCCGGGCAGCTCACCGACCCGGCGCAACAGGTCACGACCGTCGGCGGCCTCGGACCAGAGCCGGGCCGGGTCGCCGTCGTACCGCTCGACCAGCACCCGGCACACCTCCTGCACCCGCGCCGCCATGGCCTTGGGGAACCGGTGCAGCGCGGGCGGCTGGGCGAAGAGGGCAACCAGGGCCTCCGGGGCGTACCCGGCCAGCTCCCGGGCGTCCGGCTCGTGGCCGAGCCGCCGGGCCAGCACGTACGGGGAGGAGAACGCCTTCTCCATCGGCACCTGCTGGTCGAGCACCATGCCGAGGAGCAGCGCCAGCGGGCTGCGCGCCAGCAGCTCGTTGGCCTCCGGGTCGATGGGCAGGGAGAGCGTCATGCCCCCATCCTGCCCGGCCGTGCGCCGCCCGCCACGCCGACTCCCCGAGGACGCGCCGCGACCCGGTGGACAGGGGTGGTGTCCACCGGGTCGCGGGGGCCGGGTCGTCAGTTGACGACGAAGAGCAGCCGGTTCGGCGAGCCGGAGCCGGCGCTGGTCACCTTGCCGGTGGTGGCGTTGCTGGTCAGGTAGCTGGCCACCTGCGCCGGGGTGTACGACGGGTTGGCGCCGAGCACGAGCGCCGCCGCGCCGGTCACGTGCGGGGTGGCCATCGAGGTGCCGCTGATCGTGTTGGTGGCGGTGTCGCTGCTGTTCCAGTCCGAGGTGATCGACGAACCGGGCGCGAAGATGTCCAGGCAGGAGCCGTAGTTCGAGTACGAGGCACGGGCGTCGCTGCTGGTGGTGGCGCCGACGGTGATCGCGGAGGAGACCCGGGCCGGCGAGTAGTTGCAGGCGTTGGCGTTGGAGTTGCCCGCCGCGATGGCGTACGTGACGCCGGAGCTGATCGAGTTGGTCACCGCGCTGTCGAGGGTGCTGCTGGCGCCGCCGCCGAGGCTCATGTTGGCCACCGCCGGCTTGACCGCGTTCGCGGTGACCCAGTTGATGCCGCTCACCACGCCGGAGGTGGTGCCGCTGCCGGCGCAGTTGAGCACCTTGACCGCGATCAGGCGGACCCCCTTGGCCACGCCGTACTTCGCGCCGCCGACGGTGCCGGCGACGTGCGTACCGTGGCCGTTGCAGTCGGTGTTGCTGCCGCCCGCGGTGTTGGTGCCCCAGGTGGCCCGGCCGCCGAAGTCGCTGTGCGTGATGCGGATGCCGGTGTCGATGATGTACGCCCGCACGTTGCTGGCCGTGTTCGGGTAGGTGTAGGTGCCGTTGAGCGGCAGGCTGCGCTGGTCGATCCGGTCCAGCCCCCAGGTCGCGCCGGTCTGCGTGCCCTGGCCGGTGACCACCCGGTCCTGCTCGACGTAGGCGACGGAGGGGTCGGCGGCGAGCCGGCGGGCCTGGGCGGGGCTCAGCTTCGCGCTGTAGCCGGTCAGCGCGTCGCTCCAGACGGTGCCGACGGTGCCTCCGTAGCGCCTGGCGAGCCCGGCGGCCCGGTCCGGCACCGCGGTACGGGCGGCGAGGCTGTTCGCGGCACCGACCGTGTCGGTCTTCAGCACCACCAGGTAGCTGCCGCTGACGGCGTCCGGGGTACCGGCGTAGCGGATGTCGCCGGTGGGTGCGGCGAGGGCGGGGGTGGAGGCGGCGGCCGCGAGGGCCGCGGTGGCGACCGTGACGGCGAGCGCGCGCAGCGCGCGGCGCCGGGGGACGGACACGTCGGACATCGTCTGGCTCCCTACCGGGCGTGCCGGGCTCACGGTCACCGGCACACCCATCGACGAACGTTGGGGGAATGCTAGCCAGACATCGAAGTTCATGAAGGAGATAGTTATCTATAGATGCGGCTGGCGGTATGGAACTCGCGGGTGCTGGCCGCGCGGTGAACCCCGGGGAGGCAGGATGGCGACGTGGATCGTCATGACATGCTGCTCTCCCCCACCGGTGTGGACGCGCTGCGGAGCGCGCTGACCCGGGCGCGCTTCACCTCGAACGGCATCGCCGACCGGCTCGGCCCGCAGGCCACCGGCGGAGTGGCCCGCAACGACTTCCGGGCCGCGCTGCGCGCCACCGAGGACCGCGACCCGCTGGCGGCCCTGATCCGGGTCTTCATCTGCGACCAGACCGAGCCCGAACCGGTGGTGGCCGCCGCGCTCGCCCCGCTGACCGTCGAGGAGGCCCTCGCCGGCGGGATCGTCGAGCGGCACGGCGACGGCCTGCGCGCCGGCATCGACCTGGAACCGTACGGCGATGAGTGGTGGGTCCTCGCCGACGTGCCGGCCAGCGCCCGGCCGGGGCGGCCGCTGCACGCCGAGCACGTGCTGGGCATCGGCGGCGCCACCCAGACACTGATCGGCGCGAGCGTCCGCCGTCCGGTGGAGACCGCGCTGGACCTGGGCACCGGCTCCGGCGTCCAGGCCCTGCACCTGTCCACCCACGCCCGGCGGGTGACCGCCACCGACGTCTCCGAGCGGGCGCTGCGCTTCGCCGCCACCACCGCCGCGCTCAACGGCCAGGACTGGGAGCTGCTGCGCGGGGACATGGTCGCCCCGGTGGCCGGACGCCGGTTCGACCTGGTGGTCAGCAACCCGCCCTTCGTGGTCGGCCCCGGCACCACCACCCACGTCTACCGGGATTCGGGTCGGGTCGGTGACGCGATCGGCGCCGAGCTGGCCGCCGCCGCCCCGCAGTTGCTCACCGCGGGCGGGACGATGCAGTACCTGGCCAACTGGGTGCACGTCACCGGCGAGGACTGGGCCGAGCGGGTGACCGGCTGGTTCGCCGGCACCGGGCTGGACGCCTGGGTGATCCAGCGCGAGGTGGCCGACCCGATGGCGTACGTCAACCTGTGGCTCACCGACGTCGGGGAGACGGCCGACCCGCAGCGGATGGCCGCCTGGCTGGACTGGTTCGACGCGCACAAGGTGGAGGCGATCGGCTTCGGCATCGTCTCGCTGCGCCGGGCCGGCCACGACCAGCCGGCGATCCGGGTCGAGGACCTGCGGCAGCGGGTGGAACCCCCGATGGGCGACCGGATCGCCGAGTGGTTCGACCGGCAGGACTGGCTGCGCGCCCGGGACGCCGACGGGCTGCTGGCCGCGCGCTACCGGGCCGCCGACGGGCTCCAGCTGCGCCAGGAGGCCACCATGGGCGACGAAGGCTGGGCGGTGGACCGGCAGGTGCTCGCCATGCCGCACGGGCTGCGCTGGTCGGAGGAGGTCGATCCCCTGGTGCTGGCCCTGGTCGGCGGGGCGGACGGCCGGCTGCCGCTGCGGGACCAGCTCGCCCTGCTCGCCGCCGCGCACGACGTCGCCCCCGACGAGCTGGCCGAGGCGGCCGGGCCGATCGTGGCGCACCTGGTCGAGCGGGGCATCGTCGAACCGGTGGAGCACTGATGCGGGCGGTGGTGCAGACGGTCAGCCGGGCCGCTGTGACCGTCGGCGGCGAGGTGGTCGGCGAGATCACCGACGGCCTGCTGGTGCTGCTCGGCGTGACCCACGTGGACACCGCACAGGTGGCGGCGACGATGGCCCGCAAGATCCACGAGTTGCGCATCCTGGACGACGAGAAGAGCGTTGCCGACACCGGCGCGCCGATCCTGGTGGTCAGCCAGTTCACCCTCTACGGCGACGCCCGCAAGGGCCGCCGCCCGAGCTGGACCGCCGCCGCCCCCGCCGAGGTCGCCGAGCCGCTGGTGACGACGGTGGTCGAGGCGCTGCGCGAGCGTGGCGCGCGGGTGGAGACCGGCCGTTTCCGCACCCACATGCTCGTCGAGTCCGTCAACGTCGGCCCCCGCACCGTCCTGCTGGACCTCTGAACCTCCTCGGATCGCAGTCGATCAAGGAGTTCGCGTCGCCGGGACCCGGAACTCCGACGCGAACTCCTTGATCGACGCGGCCGGAACCGTCAGGAGAACAGGCCGCGGCGGGAGACGGACTGCTGGAGCCAGGCGTCGAGCTGAGCGGCCCAGTCGGTGCGGTCGGCGGTCGCGTGCTCGACCGTGAAGCGGCCGAACGCGTCGCGGCCCTCGGTGAACAGGCCACCCCGCTTGTCCAGCTCCAGCACCACCTGCACCTGACGCGGGTCGGTCACGAAGGTGACCTCCAGCTGGTTCATCGCGCGCGCGTACTGCGGCGCCGGGTGGAACTCGATCTCCTGGTAGAACGGCAGCGTCTGGTGCACGCCGTAGATGTGGCCGCGCTCGACGTCGGCCCGGGCGAACCGGAAGCCCAGCCGCAGCAGCGCCTCCAGCAGCCGTTCCTGGGCGGGCAGCGGGTGCACGGCCACCGCGTCCAGGTCACCCTTGTCGACGGCGCGGGCCACCTCGAGCTCGGTCCGCAGACCCATGGTCATGCCGTGCAGGTGCTGGCCGTACAGGTCGGTCAGCGGCGTCTCCCAGGGCACGTCGAAGCGGAACGGGACGTCGTACCGCTGCCCCGGCTCGACCCGGAACGCGCCGGTCACCTGCCGGCGGCCGAACTCCTGGGTGGTGTCGTACTCGGTGTCGCCGCTCTCCACCTCGACCCGGGTGACCAGGCCGAACGCGACGTACGAGACGTCCACCGGGTGGTCCCCGCCGAGCACGTGGATCCGGCCCTCCAGGTGGCCGCCCGGGCGGCAGTTCGGGTTGGCCAGCACCGTCTCCACCGACGGACCGCCCACGCCCATCGCCTGCATGAGCCGCTTGAAGACCACCACGTCCTCCGATCGCCTGTGTTGCCGCACCCCCGGTGGCCGGCCGCTGGCACGGTAACCGCGTCGGGCAACCGGCACCCGGCTTTCCGCCGGGATTGCTGTCGGTTCCCCGATCGCCTCACTCCCGTTTCACGCCCCGACCGCCAAGCTGTTCATCACCGGCACCACCGGGTCGACACGCAGCACGGGACCCGGTACGCGGCACGAAGGACACGGGGAGAGACAGAGATGGCCCTACAGATGATCGAGCAGCAGACCCGCCCGGCCGCCACCATCGACGCCGAGCTCACCGATAACGTCACCGACCTGGACGCCACCGACGAACGCGGCGTCTCCACCGACCTGGTTCGGGCGTACCTGAACGGCATCGGCCGTACCAAGCTCCTCACCGCCGCGCAGGAGGTCGAACTCAGCAAGCGGATCGAGGCCGGCCTCTTCGCCGAGGAGAAGCTCTCCGCCTGCACCCCGGTCTCTGCCGAACTGCGCGCCGACCTGGAGCTGATCGTGGCCGAGGGCCGCGCCGCCAAGGACCACCTGCTGGAGGCGAACCTGCGCCTGGTGGTCAGCATCGCGAAGCGCTACACCGGTCGTGGCATGGCCTTCCTCGACCTGATCCAGGAGGGCAACCTCGGCCTGATCCGCGCGGTCGAGAAGTTCGACTACACCAAGGGCTACAAGTTCTCCACCTACGCCACCTGGTGGATCCGCCAGGCCATCACCCGCGCCATGGCCGACCAGGCCCGCACCATCCGCATCCCGGTGCACATGGTCGAGCAGGTCAACCGGATGGTCCGGGTCCGCCGGGAGCTGTCGGTCAGGCTGGGCCGCGAACCCACCGTGGCCGAGGTGGCCCGGGCGCTGGAGATCCCCGAGTTCCAGGTGATCGAGCTGATCTCGTACGACCGGGAGCCGGTGAGCCTGGACCAGGCAGTCGGCGAGGACGGCGAGAGCGCGCTCGGTGACTTCGTGGCCGCGGTCGACCCGCGCCAGGGGCCCGGCGACGCCGCCGACGGCGAGCTGCGCCACGAGGTCCGGATCGTGCTGGCCACCCTGTCCCAGCGGGAGCAGGCGGTGATCCGGCTGCGGTTCGGCCTGGACGACGGCCGGCAGCGCACCCTCGACGAGGTGGGCCGGGAGTTCGGCCTGTCCCGGGAGCGGATCCGGCAGATCGAGAAGGTCACCCTGCTCAAGCTGCGCGACCCGGAGCGGGCGAACCGCCTGGAGGCGTACGCCTGCTGAGCGGCACGGCACCCCGGGGGCCCCGGCGCTCCGCCGGGGCCCCCGGTGCCTGCCGCGGCGGGACCCCCTGCCGTACACCTGGCGTCATCGAGGGGCCCTCCCTCACAGTCGTCGGGGGCCGGTGTCCGGGCGGGGGGCCTCCGCGCCGGTGCGGACCGTGGCGTGCAGCACCGAGATGCCGTCCGGGCGGGCCAGCACCGGGTTGAGGGTGAGCGACCGGACCCGGGGCTGCTCGTCGGCGAGCCGCCCGACCCGCAGCAGCAGGTCGACCAGGGCGGCCCGGTCCACCGGCGCGGCGCCCCGGTGGCCGCGCAGCAGCGGGGCGGCCCGGGGCTCGTCCACCAGCTCGGCGGCGTCCCGGTCGGTCAGCGGCACCGCCCGCCAGGCCCGGTCGCCGAGCAGGTCGGTGGCGACCCCGCCGAGGCCGAAACCCACCACCGGCCCGAACGCCGGATCCTCCACCAGCTCCACCACGCAGGCCACGCCGGGCGCGACCATCGGCTGGACCAGGACGTCCGCGCCGAAGACCGGGGCCATCTCCGCGTACGCCCGGCGCAGCGCGGCGGGGTCGGCCAGGTCGAGCCGGACCGCGCCGAGGTCCAGGCGGTGCCGCAGGCCCGGGGCCGCGGCCTTGAGGGCGACCGGCCAGCCGAGCCGCTCGGCCGCCGCGACCGCCTCCTCGGCCGAACGCGCCGGCACCGACTCGACCACCTCGATCCCGTACGCCCCGAGCAGCCCGGCCGGTTCGGCGCCGTCGGCCCGCAGCGCGGCGTGCCCGGCCGGCCGGTCCACCCGGTCCAGCTCGGGCAGCACGCCGGGCGGGCGGCGCAGCCAGTCGGCGTACGTGGCCACCCGGGCCAGGGCCCGGACCGCCTCCTCCACGCTCGGGTACGCCGGCACCCCGGCGGGCACCCGGCCGGCGAGGAAGGTCGCCACCACCGGCTTCCCGATGGTGCCCGCGTCGGGCAGGGCGGCGGTGAAGTCCGCCTCCGGGTCGGTGAGCTGGCCGGGCAGCGGCGGGGCGAACACGGCCACCACCGCGTCCACCCGCTCGTCGGCGGCGGAGGCGGCGAGCGCGGCGGCGTACTCGGCGGCGCCGGCCCGGGGGCCGACGTCGTGCGGGTAGCCGTCCGCGACGGTGAGGCCCTGCGCGGCGCAGGCGGTGGCGGCCAGCCCGGTCAGCGCCGACGAGTTGCCCACCACGGCGACCCGGCGACCGGCCGGCAGCGGTTGGTGGGCCAGCAGCACGCCGACGTCCAGCAGCTCGGAGACGGTGTCCACCCGGATCACCCCGGACTGGGCGAAGAGCGCGCTGACCGCGGCGGCGTCCAGGGCCGGGCCGTCCCCGACACCCGGCGGGCGGGCGAGGGAGGCGAGCGCGACCACCGGTTTGCTCCGGCCGATCCGCCGGGCCAGCCGGGCGAACTTGCGCGGGTTGCCGAAGGTCTCCAGGTAGAGGGTGATGACGTCGGTGCCCGGATCGTCCTGCCAGTACTGGAGGAGGTCGTTGCCGGAGACGTCGGCCCGGTTGCCGGCGGAGACGAAGCTGGACAGGCCGAGGCCACGCCGGGACGCCTCGGCGAGCAGGGCCACCCCGAACGCGCCGGACTGGCTGAACACGCCGACCCGGCCGGAGGCGGGCAGCACCGGGGCGAGGGTGGCGTTGAGGCGCACCTTCTCGTCGGTGTTGGCGACGCCGAGGCAGTTCGGCCCGACCACCCGCATGCCGGCCAGGTGGGCGGCCCGGACCAGGGCACGCTGGGCGGCCGCCCCGGCCGGCCCGGACTCGGCGAACCCGGCGGAGATCACCACCAGGCCGTGCGCGCCGGCCCGCGCGGCGTCGGCGACCACGTCCATGGCCGCCTCCGGGGCGACCGCCACCACCGCCAGGTCGACGTCGACGCCGGCGTCGGCCGCCGACGGGTACGCGGGCAGCCCGGCAACGGTCGCCGCGGTCGGGTGCACGGGAACGACCGCGCCGGTGAAGCCGCCGTCGCGCAGGTGCCCGAGCAGGGCCGCGCCGACGCCCTGCCCGGTGGTGCTGGCCCCGTACACGGCGATGCCGCGCGGGGCGAGCAGCCGGGCGATCGAGCGGGCCTCGGTGCGGTGCTCCCGGCCGCGCTGCACCTCCAGGGTCGCCTCGGTGGGGGCGATCGGGAAGCTCAGGTGCACCACCCCGTCGGCGTACTGGCGCGCGACCTGGTAGCCGAAGTCGGAGAAGACCCGCAGCATCGCCCCGTTGGCCGGGAGCACCTCGGCGACGAAGTGCACGATGCCGTACCGGCGGGCGGTGTCGGCCAGGTGCTCCAGCAGCACCGAGCCGATCCCCCGGCCCTGGTACGCGTCCTCCACCACGAAGGCGACCTCCGCCTCGGGGGAGGCGGGGCCGAGCCGCTCGTACCGGCCGACGGCGACGATCCGCTCGCCGGCCAGCACCACGAACGCCTCCCGGTCGCGGTGGTCGACGTTGACGAAGCGTCGCAGGTCCCGCTCCGGGATGCGCGGGTACGGCGAGAAGTAGCGCAGGTAGCGGGTGCGCTCGGAGAAGCGCGAGTGCATCGCCACGACCGCCGCGGCGTCGTCGGGACGGATCTGTCGCAGCTGGACGGTCGTACCGTCGCTGAGCAGCACGTCCACCGGTTGCTCGACGGTTGTCACCGGTCGGTCCTCCCCTACCGCCGGCTCAGTCTCGCGGGTCGTGCGGGTCGAGCCCGAGCAACGGGAACACCGCCTTGCGGGTGGCGGCGACGGCCCGGTCCACCGCGTTCGGCTCGCCGGTCGGCTGCCACGGCTGGTACGCCGGGTCCACGTCGTCGGTCATCCGCAGCGGCACGTCGTGGCCGGGCCGGCGCTCGGTGGCCAGCTCGCGCCAGGCCGGCGGGGTGAGGGTGGCCGGTTCGAGCGGCTCCCCGGCGGCCACCGCGAGCAGGTGCGTCCAGGCCCGGGGCACCACCTCGACCAGCGCGTACCCGCCGCCGCCGGTGGCCACCCAACGACCGTCGCACAGCTCGTCGGCGAGGGCCCGCAGCGCCTGGTAGGTGGCCCGCTGCCCGTCGACGGAGAGGTGCAGGTCGGCCAGGGGGTCGAGCTTGTGGCCGTCCGCCCCGCACTGGGTGACCAGCAGCTGGGGCCGGAACGCCCGCAGCACCGACGGCACGATCGCGTGGAAGGCGCGCTGCCAGCCGGCGTCGCCGACGCCCGGCGGGAGCGGGACGTTGACCGCGGACCCCTCGGCGCCCGGACCGCCGGTCTCGTCGGGGAACCCGGTGCCGGGGAAGAGCGCCAGCGGCGTCTCGTGCAGGCTGACCGTGAGCACCCGCGGGTCGCGGTAGAAGATCTCCTGCACGCCGTCGCCGTGGTGCACGTCCACGTCCACGTAGGCGATCCGCTCCGCACCCAGGTCGAGCAGGCGCGCGATGGCCACCGCCGGATCGTTGTAGACACAGAACCCGGCGGCCCGGGCCGGCATGGCGTGGTGCAGCCCGCCGGCCACGTTGACCGCCCGCCGGGCATCGCCGCGCCACACCGCCTCGGCGGCGGCCACGCTCGCCCCGGCGATCAACGCGCTCGCCTCGTGCATGCCGTCGAAGACGGGGTTGTCCGAGGTGCCCAGCCCGAAGCCGGCGAAGAGCGGATCCCGGGGCGCGGCCCGCACCGCGTCCAGGTAGCGCGGGTCGTGCACCCGGGTCAGCAACGCGTCGTCGGCCGGCTCCGGCTTGGCCAGCCGCACCCCGGGCCGGTCCAGCACGCCCAGCTCGCGGGCGAGCGCCATGGTCAGCTCGACCCGAACCGGGTCGAGCGGATGGTCACCCATGTCGTAGGCGAGCAGGGCCTCGTCCCACACCACCACCGTGTCGTCGGCCATGGAGCCATCGTCGCACGCGCGGCCGGCAGCGCCCGTCAGCGTCCCGCTCAGCCCGGCGATGTCTCGCCGGTGGCCACCGGCCGCTGCGGGTCGGCGACCCAGTTGCTCCACGAGCCGACGTAGAGGGCGGCGTCCGGCCGGCCGGCGAGGTGCAGGGCCAGCACCGCCTGCGCGGCGGTCACCCCGGATCCGCAGTACGCCCCGACCGGCGCGTCCTCGCCGACCCCGGCGGCGGCGAACCGCTCGCGCAGCGCCTCGGCGGCGGGGAATCGGCCGTCGGCGACGTACTCCGGGGCGGGCAGGTTGACCGCGCCCGGCACGTGCCCGGCGACCGGGTCGAGCGGCTCGGTCTCGCCCCGGTAGCGCGGCGCGGCCCGCACGTCCAGCAGCACCCCGCGGTCGGCGGCGGCCAGCCGGGCGGCCTCGGCCGCGTCGAGCACCGGCAACGCGCCCGGGGCGACGGTGACGTCCCCCGGCTCCGGCGTCGGCGCCTCGGTGGAGACCGGCAGGCCGGCGGCGAACCAGGCCGGGTAGCCGCCGTGCAGCACCCGGACCGGCCGGTGGCCGGCCCAGCGCAGCGTCCACCAGGCGCGGGCGGCGGCCAGGCCGTCCCCGCCGTCGTACACCACCACGGGGTGCCCGGCGCGGACGCCGGCGGTGCGCAGCGCGGCCTCGAGCGCGGCCGGGTCGGGCAGCGGGTGCCGACCGGCGGCGCCCGGCCGGCCGCAGAGCTCCGTGTCCAGATCGACGAAGACGGCGCCGGGCAGGTGGCCGGCGGTGTAGTCGTCCCGGCCGGGCGGCCCGACCAGCCGCCAGCGGACGTCGAGCAGGGTGGGCGGGTCGGCGTGGTCGAGCTCGGCGGCGAGCCGGCGGGGCTCGACCAGCAGGTCATCGGTTCCGGACATGCGGTCCAGTGAACACCATCCGGGGACCGACCTCGCGCTTCGCCGGCGGTCGATCGTCGGACGTCCGGGGTAGCATCGACCACCGGGAGGCCGCTGACGTGAAGCATGACCTGGTCGACACGACCGAGATGTACCTGCGCACCATCCTCGAGCTGGAGGAGGAGGGGGTGCCCCCGCTGCGCGCCCGGATCGCGGAGCGGCTCAAGCAGAGCGGCCCCACCGTCAGCCAGACCGTCGCCCGGATGGAGCGGGACGGCCTGCTCACCGTCGAGGGCGACCGGCACCTGTCGCTCACCGCGCTGGGCCGCAACACCGCCGTTTCGGTCATGCGCAAGCACCGGCTGGCCGAGCTGCTGCTGGTGAACGTGATCGGGATGCCCTACGAGGAGGCCCACGAGGAGGCCTGCCGGTGGGAGCACGTGATGAGCGACGCGGTGGAGAAGCGGGTCTACGACCTGCTCAACCGCCCGACCCGCTCGCCGTACGGCAACCCGATCCCGGGCCTGGAGGAGCTGGGCGAGCCCGGCACGGCCGAGGCCGATTCGGCCGACGGTGAGCGCAACCTGGCCTTCCCCGGCCTCACCGGGCCGGTCGTGGTCCGCCGGATCTGCGAGAGCGTGCAGACCGACGCGGACGTGCTGCGTCAGCTGCACGCGGCGGGCGTCGACCCGGGCGCCACGGTGACGGTGGCGCAGGAGCGCGACGGGGTGTCGATCGACCGCTCCGGCGACCGGGTCCGGCTGCCCCGCGAGGTCGCCTCCCGGGTGTTCGTCGCGGCCCGCTGAGCTCCTTCACCCGCCGGCCCGCCGGTCAGAGCTTGCGGGTGTCCAGGGCCTTCGCCAGGTCGATCAGCTTCGTGGCGAGCTTGTCCGCCTGCGCTGAGGCGGTGGCCGGCGGGTAGGTCCAGCGCAGGGTGGCCACCCGGCCCTCGGTGGCGAGCCAGCCCACCTCGGCTGCCGGTCCGACCTTGCCGCTCTTCGGCAGCGTCCGCCGGTAGGCGATCTTGCCCAGCTTGGTGACCTTCTTCGCTCCCCGGGGCAGCACGTCCATGCTGAAGCCGGACGCGTCGATCGAGGTGTCGGTGACGGTGAGGGTCAGCTCCGGCAGCAGCGCCTGCTCGGTGCGGACCACGCAGGTGTGCGTGTCGCCCTTGTCCACCGCGGCGGCCACGTCGAACTTGCCGCCCGTGTGCTTGGCGATCACCGCGAAGTCGAGCAGCCGGCACGCCCCGCCCGAGGAGGCCGCGTCCGCCGGCACCGCCACCGGTTCCGCCGCCGGCACCGCCACCGGCGGCCGCTCCGCGGCGCAGCCGGCGGTCAGGAGTACGGCCGAAGCGGCCAGCCAGGTCCGGACGCGCACGTGGAGACCTCCGCAGTCGTCGGCGGGGTGCCCGCCGGATGTCCGTCGGACACCGTACGGGCAACCCCGCCGCCGCGAAAGACCGGGAGGGAGGGGCCGCCTGCCGGGGCCTCCGTCGGCCGCGTCGCCGCCCCTGATCGGCTCGGGATGCCGCAGGTAGGGCGCTCCCGCGCCCGAGACACGGCGGGTTGCCGCAATCCGAGCCGATCACGACGGCGGTCAGTCGGTCACGTACGGGCAGTGGCGGCAGCCGCGGCCGCAGCAGGTGCCGCGCCGGGCCAGGAAGCCGGCGCTGAGCACGAAGAGCCCGGTCGCCGGGTCCAGGTAGCCGGCCTCCCCGGCGACCAGCGCCGCCGCGTGGGCGGCCAGGATCCGCGCCCGGTCCGGGTGATCGGGCGGCAGCCGGGACGGGTGCGGCTCGGTCAACGGCCGGTCCGCCAGGGGAAGTCGCTCTCCGCTCACCGGGCGAGTCTATGGAGCCGCCGCCCCCGCCCCCGTCCCAGTCGGTCGGCCCGGCCGGCAGGGACGGAAGCCGGCGGAGGCTGTCGAGCTGATGTCGTGACCGACTCAGCCGTGCCGGGCGAACGCCTCGGCCACCTCGGCCGGCCCCGCGCCGCCGGCCACCAGGAGCCGCAGCAGCACCTTCGCCTTGTACGGGTCGAGCAGCCCGCCCCAGATCACGCCGCGCCGCCGCAGGTCGGTCTCCGAGCCGACCGCCCCGTACGTGTGCCGCAGCACCGAACCCGCCCCGGTACGGGAGGTCAGCACCACCGGCATCCGCTCGGCGAGGGCGCCGAGCACCGGGGCGAACGCCGGGGGCACGTGCCCGACGCCGAAGCCGGCCACCACGAGCCCGTCCCGGTCGCGGGCGACCAGGTCGAGCAGCGCGGGGTCGTCGTCGAGGGTGACGGTGTGCAGGGCCACCCGGGTGGCGGCGAGCCGAGCGGCGTCCGGCGGCGGCAGCGGCGCGTGCCGGGGCGGCCGGGTGAGCAGGCGTACCTCGCCCTCGATCACGTGGCCGAGCGGCCCGGCGTCGGGTGAGGCGAAGGTGGCCGTACTGGTGCTGTGGGTCTTGCGGACGAACCGGGCGGCGTGGATCTCGTCGTTGAACGCGACCAGGACGCCGAGGTCCCGCGCGGCCGGCGCGGCGGCGACCCGGGCGGCGGCGAGCAGGTTCGCCGGGCCGTCCGGGCCGGCCAGGGTGGGGTTGCGCATCGCGCCGGTGAACACCAGCGGCGCCGGGTGCGGCCACACCAGGTCGGCCAGGTACGCGGTCTCCTCCAGGGTGTCGGTGCCCTGGGTGACCACCACACCGGCCGCCCCGCCCGTCACCGCCGCGCCGGCCGCGTCGACCAGCTCCAGGATCTGCCCGTACGCCAGGGCGGCGCTGGGCACCGCCTCGACGTCCCGCACGTCGAGCGGGATCTCGCCGAGCCCGGGTACGGCGGCGGTGAGGTCGGCGCCGGTGAGCCGGCTGACCACTCCCCCGGCGCCGGTCCCGGCCATCGCGATGGTGCCGCCCAGGGTGTAGAGCGCGATGCGCATGCCGGTTCCTTCCGCCGGACCTTCAGTCGATCATGGACCCTACCGGGCGGCCGGCGTGTCCGGCCGCCTCGCCAGGAGGAACGCCTGCGGTCCCGCGTCCGCCCCCTCCGGCTCGCGGACCAGCGTCGCGTGCACGGCGAACCCGGCCTCGGTGAGCTGCGCGGCCAGCCGGTCCGGCGGCAGCCAGTGCACGTCGTACGAGACGGTGTGTCCGTACGCCCGCTCCAGGCGGACCAGCCGGTCGCCGGCCTTGACGGCGAGCAGCAGGTGCCCGCCGGGGGCGAGCACCCGGCGGAACCCGGCGAACACCCCGGGCAGCAGCTCGGGCGGCAGATGGATGATCGAGTACCAGGCGACCAGCCCGGCGAGACCGTCGCCGGGCGCCGCCAGCTCGGTCATCGAGCCGACCTCGAAACGCAGCTCCGGGTACGTGTCGCGGGCCACCTCGATCATCCCGGGCGACAGGTCGACTCCGGAGACGTCCAGCCCGAGCCTGGCCAGGTGGGCGGTGATCCGGCCGGTCCCGCAGCCCACCTCCAGCACCGGCCGGCCGGGGCCGACCAGCTCGGCGAAGGCGGTCAGCATGCCCCGGTCGAGCGGGCCCTCCACCACGTCGGGGATCAGTCGCGCGTAGTCCACCGCCACGGTGTCGTACGCGGCGCGGGTCTCGGTCAGCCAGTCCGGTTCGATCACGGCCGGAAACCCTACTCGCCGCCGGACTGCCCGTCGCGCACCCGTCTCGTCGCGGGCCCGTCGGGCGGGAGGGCGGAGCAGGACCGGGGGGCGGGCCGGTCGACGGCGGGCTCAGAAGGCAAAGGACAGCCGGGACCCGGGGCTCAGCTCGGCCATCATCGTCCGGCAGGAGACCCGGATCGGTTGCTGGCCGCCGGGGGCGCTGGCTATCCGCACCGTCCGCCCGCTGATCCGCACCGTCAGGACGTGTCCCCGGTAGCGGATGCCGAAGCAGAGCGCGCGCAACGACCTCGGCCAGTACGGATTCAGGAACAGCTGCCCGCGGCGGGTCTCGATGCCGGCGAAGCAGCGTTGCAGCAGGTCCACACTGCCCGCCATCGCGGCCAGGTGAATCCCCTCGGCGGTGGTGCCGCCGTGCACGTCGACGTCCGCGCGCAGTGCGCGGTAGAACAGCTCGACGCCCCGCTCCCGGTGGGCGCGGGTGAGGACCCAGGCGTGCACGACCGCGCTGAGCGTCGACCCGTGCGAGGTGCGGGCGACGTAGTAGTCGACGGTCCGCCGGATCATCGGCGGGTCGAGCCGGTACCCCAGCCGCTCGAGCAGGTCGCGCAACTCGTCCGCCGACAACAGGTAGAACAACATGAGAACGTCGGCCTGCTTGGAGGCCTTGTAGCGGTTGACGTCGTCACCCTCGGCCTCGAGGAGGCGGTCGAGGCGCTGGATGTTGCCGTACCGCCTGCGGTAGGCATCCCAGTCCAGCTCGTCGAGGTGCTCGTAACCCTCGAACTGGCTGATGACGCCGTCGTGGAACGGCACGAACATCCGGCGGGTGATGTGGTCCCAACGGTCGAGTTCGTCGGCGCTGATGCCGAGCGTGTCGAGCAGCGCCGTCCGGCTCTGGGCGGAGAGGGCGTCGAGCGCGTCCCTCGCCCGCAGGAGCACCCACACCGCCATCACGTTGGTGTAGGCGTTGTTGTCGATGCCGTCGTGGTCGGCACCGGGACGGCCCGAGTGGAACTCGTCCGGACCCATCACGCCCCGAACGACGTACCGGTCCCGCTCGGCGTCGTGGTTGGCGAAGCTGGCCCAGAACCGGGCGGTCTCCAGCAGCATCTCAGCGCCGTGGTGGGTGAGGAACTCCTGGTCACCGGTGGTCTGATAGTACTGCCAGACGTTGTAGGCGACGGCGATGCCCACGTGTCGCTGCAGGTGGGTGGGATCGGGGATCCAGCGCCCGGACGCCGGGTTGAGGTGCAGGCGCTGGCTTTCCTCCCGCCCGTCGCTGCCGGACTGCCACGGATACATGGCGCCCGCGTAACCGGCGGCGAGCGCCGCCTGGCGGGCCTCGGGCAGCCGCCGGTGCCGGTAGAGCAGCAACGCCCGGCTCACCACCGGAAGCCGCAGGTTGAGGATGGGCAGGACGAAGAGCTCGTCCCAGAGGATGTGGCCACGGTACGCCTCGCCGTGCAGGCCCCGGGGCGGCACCCCGACGTCGAGGTCGAGAGTGTTGAGCGACACGGTCTGCAGCACGTGCAGCAGGTGCAGCCGTACGATCCGCAGCAGTTCCCGCGCCCCGGCACCGTCGCCGGTGTCGAAGAAGAACCGCTCCCACAGGTGCCGCCACGTCGTGACGTGGTCGGCCAGCAGGGACTCCGCATCACCCAACCGGGGCAGCCACCGCGCGGCCTCCTCGGCGGGTTCCAGGACGGCACTGTCCCGGCTGGTGAAGACGGTCACCACCTTCTCGAACCGCACCTGGTCGCCGGCGTCGAGCCGGACCCCGATGTCGTGGCCGATCCATCCTTCGCGGGTGACCAACTGTCGGTGGTGGTCGGGTTCGCCGCCGCCGTGCACGGTCGTCCTGGCCGCCATGGCCACCCTGACGTGGGACTGGTTGGTCTGCACCTCGAGCAGGACGGCGTCCTCGGACAGCTCGGCCGTCCGCACCGGCCGGAGATGATCAGTCGCGAGTCCTCGGTACCGGCCGACCAGTGTGTTCCGCACCCTGCCGTCGAGCGCCGACCGGACCGCCAGGTGTCCGGACCAGTCCTCGGCCGTGAGCGTGCATTCCAGCACGCAGGCGTGCCGGAACCGCATGTGCACGAAGCGGCGCTGGCTGACGGTGGTGGTGCGACCGTGGTCGTCCCGGAAGCGCACGTGGCGGCGCAAGGTCGCCTGGCGCAGGTCCAAGACCTGGCGATATTCCAGGATGTCCACGCTGTCGAGGTCGAACCACGGCCCGCCGTCGATCCGAAAGGTCAACGGCAGCCAGTTCGGCAGATTGACCAGGCTCTCGTTGTCGACCTGGTGGCCCGCGACCTCGCTGGCCCGCCGGTTGTAGATGCCGGCGGCGTAGGTCCCGGGGTAGTGGGTGCCGTCCGCACGGCTTTCCGGGGCGGCTCCCCGGCTGGCCAGATACCCGTTGCCGACGGTGCACAGCACTTCGCGCAGGCGCTCCCCGTCGGGGTCGTAGCCTTCGTAGCACCAGGTCCAGCCGTCCATCGGGGCTCTCCCGCGCTTCCCTCCCGGACCGACGCTCGCGTGTTCGTGGCCCACGGTCCAGTTTCTTCGCCCCGATCCGCTCCGTGCGCCGTTTCGGCGGAAAGACGCCTCCCGGTGGCGAGGGGCGAGCCGCAGCACGGCGCCTTCCGGGACCGGGGACACGCGCGTCCGGCGGGCGATCAGGTGCGGGCCAGGACGAGATAGGCGAGATAACCGCTGTACGCGAGGACGAGGAGAGCACCTTCGACGCGCGTCAGTCGCCGGCCCCGAAGGAACACCGGCATGCAGGCGAGGACGACGCCGGTCATGACCGACAGGTCGACCCGGACCAGCGGCGCCGGCAGCCGGAGGCCGCCCGGAGCCGCGACCGCCGTCGTCCCGAGAATGAGCGCGATGTTGTAGAAGCTGGAGCCGACCAGATTGCCGACCGCGAGGTCCCGGTGGTTGCGGAAGGTCGCGACGAGGGTGGTGACGAGTTCCGGCGCCGAGGTGCCGACGGCCACGACGGTCAGACCCAGCACGGCGTCCGACACACCGAGCTGACGGGCGACGCCCGTTGCCCCGTGCACCAGCCAGTCCGCCCCGACCACGACCGATCCGATGCCGGTCGACAGTGCGACGGCCGCGAGTGTCGCCACCAGCACCGAGCTGCCGCCGGAGGGTGAGCCACGCCGGCGGGCGCCGTCCCGTCCGCGCCGGGCGACCTGCACGATGACAACGGTGTAGCCGAGACCGACGAGCAGCAGAAACACCCCGTCGAGATGGGACAGGGTTCCGTCGAGGGCCATCAGCAGCAGCACAACCGCGGCGACCGCCGTGGCCGGCAGGTCGAGGCGCATCGCCTGAGCGGGCAGCGGCAGCGGCCGGAGCAGCGCGCTGAGGCCGAGGATGAGCAGCAGATTGACGACGTTGGTGCCGGCGACGTTGCCGACCGCGAGTTCCCCGACGCCGTCGAGGGCCGCCTCGACGCCGATGGCGAGTTCGGGAGCGCTCGTTCCGATGGACACCACGGTCAGGCCGATGATCATCGGCGAGACACCGAGGCGCCCCGCCAACTCCGAACCGCCACGCACCACCAGCTCCGCGCCCAACAGCAGGGCGACGAGCCCGGCCGCGATCAGCGCGAAGGCACTCATCGCGGGACTGTGCGGGACTGGTCCGACGCAGCCGGAGCACGGCTCTGCCGACGGCGAGCGGAACGAGGCTCGCCGTGGCTGGGCATGCACACCGTCATCCCGTCGCTGCGCCGCGCCGGCGGCGGCGTCATCGTCAACATCTCCTCCATCGCCGGGATGGCCGGCATGGCGAGCCTCGGGGCGTACGTAGCCGGCCGCAGCGGACGCCGGCAGCCTGACCGGGGCCGGCGCGCCGGAACGCGACCCGTCTGCCGTTGCATGTGCTTGCCACCGCGTGTGGTGTTCGCGAGGAGCCGGGCGCATGTTCGCCCGGGAGCCAGGGCCCACCTGCCCCCCGGGACTTCCAGCCACCTGATCCTCGGGAAAATCTTCTCAGACCGCTGTCGAATCCGCCCCGCCCCGTCCGTCGGTGAGACAGAAGAGTGAAACGACAACCTGAGGAGATCCCGATGGCCCAGTACGCAGTTCTGGTCTACTCGCCCGCGCCGGCCGACCCGATGGAGATCACGCCCGACTACCTGGCGCTGCTCGACCGCTACCCGGCCCAGGTCGAGGAGCTGGGCGGGAAGATCCTCACGGGGTTCGCGCTCCAGCCCAGCACCACCGCCACGGCGATCCGGGGCGACCTGGTCACCGACGGCCCGTTCATCGAGGCGAAGGAGGTCGTCGCCGGGTTCTACATCCTGGAGGCCCCCGACCTGGACGTCGCCCTGAAGATCGCCAAGCTGAACCCGGCCACCATCGACGGCGGGGTCGAGGTCCGGCCGCTCTTCCAGCCGCCCGCCGAGTGAGCGACGCCGGTACGGCCGCGGCGGAACGCGCCGTCGCCGACGCGCACCGTCGCGAGTGGGCCTTCGTGCTCGCCGCGACGGCGCGTGTCGCCGGTGACCTCGACGTGGCCGAGGAGTGCGTGCAGGACGCCTACCTGGCCGCGCTGGCGGCGTGGGCGCGCGACGGCGTACCCGACCGGCCCGGCGCGTGGCTGACCGCCACGGCGAAGCGCAAGGCCCTCGACGTGTTGCGCCGGGACAAGGTGTTCCGGTCGAAGATGCCGCTGCTGGTGGAGCCGGCGGAGGCCGAGAAGCCGGACGAGCCCGGGGAGGACGCGGTGCCCGACGACCGACTTCGCCTGGTCTTCACCTGCTGCCACCCGGCCCTCGCGCGGGAGGCCCAGGTGGCGCTGACCCTGCGACTGGTCTGCGGGGTGAGCACGGGCGACATCGCCCGGGCGTTCCTGGTCTCCGAGACCACGATGGCCGCCCGGGTCACCCGGGCGAAGAAGAAGATCGCGGCGGCGCGGATCCCGTACCGGGTGCCCGAGGCCGCTGAGCTGCCCGAACGGCTGGACGCGGTGCTGACCGTGATCCACCTGCTCTTCGCCACCGGGCACACCGCGCCGACCGGCGGTGACCTGGTCCGCGCCGACCTGGTGGCCCGGGCCGTGCATTTGACCCGGATGCTGCTGGCCCTGATGCCCGACGAGCCGGAGGTACGCGGCATGCTCGCGCTGCTGCTGCTCACCGACGCCCGCCGGGCCACCCGCACCGACGACGGGGGGCGGCTGCTCACCCTGGAGCGGCAGGACCGCTCGGCCTGGGACCGGGCGGCCATCGCCGAGGGCAACCAACTGGTGCTGGGCGCGTTCCGGACCGGCCGGGTCGGCGGGTACGCCCTCCAGGCCGCCATCGCGTCGCTGCACGCCGTCGCGCCCAGCTACGCCGCCACCGACTGGCCGCAGATCGTCCGCCTCTACGACGAGCTGCTGAAGCGCTGGCCGTCCCCGGTGGTCGCGCTGAACCGGACGGTGGCGGTGTCCATGGTCGACGGCCCGGCGGCGGCCCTGACCGAGGTCGACGCCCTCGGCGGGGACGCCCGGCTGGCCGGCTACCACTACCTGCCGGCGATCCGCGCCGACCTGCTGCGCCGGCTCGACCGGCCCGAGGAGGCGGCCGAGGCGTACCGCGCGGCGCTGGACCTGGTCGACAACGACGCCGAACGTGCCTTCCTCACCGGCCGGCTCGCGGAGGTCACCGCCTGACCGTCACCGGATCCACCCCAGGAACCGGCGGTGCAACAGCCCCGCCGGCACCCAGGTCAGATCCTCGGCCGCCCACACCAGGTAGGAGCCCATGTAGAGGGCGAGCGAGACCGGCGCGCCCGCGAACTCGGCCCGCAACTCGCCGCGCCGGGTCGCGCAGGGCCACGGGCCGCCGCAGCCGCCGCAGCTCCAGGTCGGCAGCACCGGGCCGTGCGTCGTCACGCCGGTCCGTCCAGGAAGCGCCGGGTGCCGACGCGGGCGCGCCAGCGGCAGGCCCAGTCCGCCTGATAACAGGGGTACGGGGCCAGCCGCGCCCACCACCACCGGCAGCCGGTGCAGAGCCCGTCGACGCCGGGCAGGTGCGCCGACAGGATCTGCTGGACCTGAAGCTCGGTCACGCCTGTTCCTCCCCCGGCCAGTGGCCGCGTCGGATCGGGATGCGGTGCCGGGCACGGCAGGGCAGCTCCGCGCCGCAGCGGCAGGCCCGACGCCAGAGCCGCCACGACCACACCGGACGGTGCCGGCGAGCCAGGGTCAGCGCGACCGCGAGCACGTAGTCGTCGTACGACACGCGCTTGGGCATCCGGCCTCCCTGCGATCCGGCGCACCCGCTACACCCGGACGGGTTGTCAATCTGTAAGTGACGATTGTACAGGGAAAGACGCGCCTACTTTCAGGCCGTGACGCGACCGCGCTTGTACGGACCCGGCGAGTTGGCCGTGTTGTTCGGCGTGTCGCGTCAGCGGGTCCTACAGATCACTCGCAGGCCCGGCTTCCCCGAGCCCGTCGCCCGACTGATCGGGATGACCGTCTGGGACGCGGACGAGGTGGACGAATGGGCGCGCCACAACCGCCCACCCCGCCCCACGGACGGCGACGAGGAACGCTGAGCGGATGTCTCCTCGACGAGGCGCGACGAGAGAGCGACCGCAGCGCTAGCCGAACCAGGTGATGGCCTGCCCGTGCCCCCAGGTCCAGGCGAGCGGTGTCCCGTCGAGCCCGAGCACGTTGTGGAACGCCCCGGCCGGTGGTTCGGGCAACGCCTCGTACGGCAACACCCTCGGATCCTCGTTCGCGATCCAGTGCCCGGGCAGGGCGCGTACCACCTCGACGAACGCGGCCCGCCCGGGCAGCGGCACCAGATACAGCACCGAGGTGTGGAACACCACGAGGGTCGCGTCGGGCGGGGCCTGCGCGGCCAGCGCCGGCAGGTCCGTCGCCAGGTCACCGCGGACGAGCAGCGGCGGATCGGCGGCGGCAACGGTCGCCGCCGCGCACAGCCGTTCCCGGCGGTGCGTGTGCTCCGGCCAGATCAGGGCGTCCAACCAGGCGTAGTCGTCGGCGTCGGTCACGTCGAGGGGGTTGAGGTCCAGCCCGGCCCGCCACACCACCTCCGGCAGCCGATCCGGCGGGGACGTGCCGGTGAGCGTGCAGTCGAGCACCGGAGCGCCGTCGCCGAGCAGATGGTCGCCGTAGCGGTACGCGTACCGGTCGGGGTAGAGGCAGAGGCCGGCGGACGCGCCGACCTCCAGCAGCGCGAGCGGCTGCGGCAGCGACGCCAGCACCGGCAGGAGTACGGCACACCGCCCGGCCTCGTTGGTCTGGGTCGCCCGGCCCCGGATCTGCGCCTCGATCGCCGGCCAGTTCGCCACGACGTGGTCGTGGAAGGCGGCCGGGTCGTCGACCGGACCGCCGAGCAGCCGTACGACGCCGAACAGCAGGTTCGGTTGCCGCTTGGCCGGCGGGAGCGCGTCGAGCAGGGCGAGCAGGGCGTGGTCGCGGGAGACCGCGCGCGCCAGGCGCTCGTACGCCGGGGACGCGCCCCGCGCCTCGCGGGCGGCGAACCGCGCGTAGACGTCAGCAGTGCTCATGGCCCGAGCATTCCAGCCGGGAGTGGAACAGGATGTCCCCCGCGATGTGAGCCGGGTCGCGTCGCAGCCGCCCGGTGAGCGCGGTGCCCGTCAGAGGATCTTCGTCAGGAAGACGCTGTTGGGGTCCTGCGCGTAACGGCCGAAGGGAGCGCAGGGCACGAACCCTGCCTTCGCATACAGCGACCGTGCCGGCACGAAGAAGTCCATGCTTCCGGTTTCCAGGGAGATCCGGCGGATCCCGCGTCCGCGGGCGTCCCCGAGCAGATGCACAAGGATCCGGGTGGCGATCCCCTGACCGCGCTGTCGCGGGTCCGTGCGCATGCTCTTGAGTTCTTCGTGTCCCGGCTCGACCGCCGCGAGAGCGCCGGTCCCGACCAGCTGTCCGTCCAGGAAGGCGACCCACAGCCGGACCTCCGGGGTCTGGAGTCCGCGCAGGTCCAGGGCGTGGCGACTCTCCACCGGGGCCGTGGGGGCGAGGTCGGCAAGGTGTGCCCGCAGGAACTCGCCCAGGCGGTGGTCGGTGAAGTCGGCACGCTCAATGATCAACTGCATGGCGGCATTCTGTCGCGCCCGTGTTTCAGCTGTGTGGCAGCGACGCCGCGGGCGCGGCAGGGAGAACCTGCCGCGCCCGCGTGAGACGGTCCTACGTCAGCTGCAGCCGCTGGTCGAGCCGCAGCCCTCGCAGACGTAGCAGCTGCCGGCCGGCCGCATCTTCGTACCGCAGGTGAAGCAGAGCGGCGCGTCCGCGGCCTTGCCGATCACGGCCTCCAGCAGCTCGGTGCTGGAGCCGACCGACGGCGCCGGCTTGGCGGCGGCGATGTCCGCCATCTCCTGCGCCGGCTGGGCGACCGGACCGGCCTTCGGCTCGGGCGTCGCGACCGGGGCGGAGGCGGCCATCGCGGTGAGGTCCGCACCGTTCGCCTCCGCCTCCGCCTCGGCCGCCAGCTGGGCCGCCCGCTCCTTGGCGGTGAAGATGCCCAGCTCCGCGCGGCGCTCGTACGGCAGGAAGTCCAGGGCCAGGCGACGGAAGATGTAGTCCATCACCGAGGCCGCCATCCGCACGTCCGGGTCGTCGGTCATGCCGGCCGGCTCGAAGCGCATGTTGGTGAACTTGCTGACGTACGTCTCCAGCGGGACGCCGTACTGGAGACCGATGGAGATGGCCACCGAGAAGGCGTCCATCACGCCGGCCAGGGTCGAGCCCTGCTTCGACATCTTGAGGAAGACCTCGCCGAGGCCGTCATCCGGGTAGGACGAGGCGGTGAGGTAACCCTCGGCGCCGCCGACCGAGAAGGAGATGGTCTGCGACGGGCGCTTCTTCGGCAGCCGCTTGCGCACCGGCCGGTACTCGACGACCTTCTCCACGACCTTCTCGACCTCGGCGGCCGGGGCCTCGGCGGTGGCCTTGTTCTTCTTCGCCGCCGACAGCGGCTGGCCGACCTTGCAGTTGTCCCGGTAGATCGCCAGCGCCTTGAGGCCGAGCTTCCAGCCCTCGAAGTAGATCTTCTCGACGTCCTCGACGGTCGCCTGCTCCGGCATGTTGACCGTCTTGGAGATGGCGCCGGAGATGAACGGCTGAACGGCCGCCATCATCCGCACGTGGCCCATCGGCGCGATGGAGCGCTCGCCCATGGCGCAGTCGAAGACCGGGTAGTGCTCCGGCTTGAGGCCGGGGGCGTCGACCACGTGGCCGTGGTCGGCGATGTGCTCGACGATCGCCTCGACCTGCTCCTCGGGGTAGCCGAGGCTGCGCAGGGCGCGCGGCACGGTCTGGTTGACGATCTGCATCGAGCCGCCGCCGACCAGCTTCTTGAACTTGACCAGGGCCAGGTCCGGCTCGACACCGGTGGTGTCGCAGTCCATCATCAGGCCGATGGTGCCGGTCGGGGCGAGCACGCTGGCCTGCGAGTTCCGCCAGCCGAACTTGTCACCGACCTTGTTGCCCAGCGTCCACTGCTTCGTCGCCTCGCGCTGCACGGCGGTGGCCACGGTGCCGGTCGGCTTGATCGCGTCGTTGGCGGCGGCGTGCTTGCGCATGACCCGCTTGTGCGCCTCGGCGTTGCGGGCGTAGCCGTCGTACGGGCCCACGATGCCGGCCAGCTCGGCCGAGCGGCGGTACGCGGTGCCGGTCATCAGCGCGGTGATCGCCGCGGCGACCTCCCGGCCCTGGTCCGAGTCGTACGGCAGGCCGGAGGCCATCAGCAGGGCGCCCAGGTTGGCGTAGCCGATGCCGAGCTGCCGGTAGGCGCGGGTGGTCTCGCCGATCTTCTCGGTCGGGAAGTCGGCGAAGCAGATCGAGATGTCCATCGCGGTGATGACGAACTCGACGCTCTTGACGAACTTCTCCACCTCGAAGCCGCCGTCGGCGCGGAGGAACTTCATCAGGTTCAGCGAGGCCAGGTTGCACGAGGAGTTGTCCAGGTGCAGGTACTCCGAGCACGGGTTCGACGCGGTGATCCGCCCGGTCTCCGGGCAGGTGTGCCAGTCGTTGATGGTGTCGTCGTACTGCAGGCCGGGGTCGGCGCACTCCCAGGCGGCCTGGGAGATGGTGCGGAACAGCTTCTTGGCGTCGACCGTCTCGATGACCTGCCCGTCGAGCCGGCCGCGCAGACCGAAGGTGCCGTCGTTCTCCACGGCGGTCATGAACTCGTCGGAGACCCGGACGGAGTTGTTGGCGTTCTGGTACTGCACGCTGACGATGTCGGCGCCGCCCAGGTCCATGTCGAAGCCGGCGTCCCGCAGCGCGCGGATCTTGTCCTCCTCGCGCGCCTTGGTGACCACGAACTCCTCGATGTCGGGGTGGTCCACGTCGAGGATGACCATCTTCGCCGCCCGCCGGGTGGCCCCGCCGGACTTGATGGTGCCGGCGCTCGCGTCCGCGCCGCGCATGAAGCTGACCGGGCCGGAGGCGGTGCCGCCGGAGGAGAGCAGCTCCTTGGAGGATCGGATCCGGGACAGGTTGGCGCCGGAGCCGGAGCCGCCCTGGAAGATCAGCCCCTCCTCCTTGTACCAGTCCAGGATGGAGTCCATCGAGTCGTCGACGGCCAGGATGAAGCACGCGCTGACCTGCTGCGGCGACGGCGTGCCCACGTTGAACCAGACCGGCGAGTTGAAGCTGAACACCTGGTGCAGCAGCATCCAGGTCAGCTCGTGCGCGAACACCTCGGCGTCGGCCGGGTTGGCGAAGTAGCCGTACTCCTCACCGGCGGTGCGGTAGGTGTCGACCACCCGGTCGATGAGCTGCCTGAGCGACCACTCCCGCTCCGGGGTCCCCACCGCGCCCCGGAAGTACTTCGTGGTCACGATGTTGGCCGCGTTGACCGACCAGGACTCGGGGAACTCCACCCCGCGCTGCTCGAAGTTGATCGAGCCGTCCCGCCAGTTCGTCATCACGACGTCGCGGCGCTCCCAGCTGACCTCGTCGTAGGGATGCACCCCCTCGGTCGTCCAGACGCGTTCGATCTTCAGCCCGGCCCCGGCCTTGTTCCGTGACTTGCTGGTCGTCACGCCCTCGCCCCCCTCGTCAACGCGGTCACCCACCGCGCATCCTCAACTGTCAGAAATCCGAAAAAACTCAACTGGTCGCGCCGGCGACCTCGGCCGCCTCGGCGCCGGCGCCCTCCCGGGCGCGCGCGGCGGCGCGCAGCGTCTCGATCTCGCGCTCGAAGTCGGCGAGCGAGTCGAAGGATCGGTAGACGCTGGCGAAGCGCAGGTAGGCCACCTCGTCCAGGTCGCGCAGCGGCCCCAGGATGGCCAGCCCGACCTCGTGGCTGGGAAGCTCGGCGGCCCCCTTGGCCCGCACGGTCTCCTCGACCTTCTGCGCCAGCAGCGCGATGGAGTCGTCGTCGACCGGGCGGCCCTGGCACGCCTTGCGCACCCCGCCGATGATCTTCGTACGGCTGAACGGCTCGGTCACCCCGCTGCGCTTGACCACCGCGAGCACCGCCTCCTCGACGGTGGTGAACCGCTTGCCGCACTCCGGGCAGGACCGCCGCCGTCGGATGAGCTGGCCGTCGTCGGCTTCCCGCGAGTCGACCACCCGGGAGTCGGCGTGCCGGCAGTACGGACACCGCATCGCCTTACCTCCTTCATCGACCGCGGGCGCACCGACCGGATCCCGGGCACGCGTCACCGCGACGAAGCCATCACCGATGGCTGACGCCGGGTAGACAGTACGGGAGTGCGTTCGGTAGCTGAACCCAACCTGTAGGCGACTTACGCCCGTGTGACTACTACATCTAGGGGTTGACGGTATGCCGTCGCACTAGCGAGGTCAAGTTGGCCGGCGTGTCCGGCGCGTCATCAGAATCACTCACCCGTCCCACCTCTTCCTGGGTGTCACCGAGGGCCCAACGGGCGGTGGCGCCGGGGGTCACGCGACACGCCGATAGAACATTCGTTCGAGGCCGACGTACCATTTATCAGAACAGGCGTTCGGAAATCCAGGATTTACCCGCGACACGCCGACAACAGGTCGTACAGATGTTTGAAAATGGCCGATCTCACCTATACGGTCAAGAACGACCGGACGCGGCGTTTCGCGGCGGCCCGGTCGGCAGCACCACCTGAGCACGCACCACGAGCCGACGAGGCACCCAGCGCCGACCAGGGAGGACGGACGTGACCGAGGACCGGGCCAGCCGGCAGAAGAACCCGCAGCCGATCGACGGGGCGGGTCCGCCGGCGACCCGTCGACCCCGCACCGCGCGCAGCCGGGCACCCCAGCCCGCCGTACGCCCGGTCACACCGGTGGTCAGCAGCTTCCCCGACCCGACGACGGTCGACCTGACCGCCCGGCAGCGCCGCATCCTCGAGTTCATCCGCACCTGGGTCGAGCGGCACGGCTACCCGCCGAGCGTGCGCGAGATCGGCGAGGCGGTCGGCCTGGTCTCCCCGTCGAGCGTCGCCTACCAGCTCAAGGAGCTGGAGAAGAAGGGCTTCCTGCGGCGCGACCCGAACCGCCCCCGCGCGGTGGACGTCCGCGCCCCAGGCGAGGTCGACGACGAGGCGGCCCGCGCCCAGCGGCCCACCCCCGCGTACGTGCCGATGCTGGGCCGGATCGCCGCCGGTGGCCCGATCCTCGCGGAGCAGGCGGTGGAGGACATCTTCCCGCTCCCCCGCGAGCTGGTCGGCGAGGGCGAGGTCTTCATGCTCCAGGTCAAGGGCGACTCGATGCTCGACGCCGCGATCTGCGACGGCGACTGGGTGGTGGTACGCCAGCAGCCGAACGCCGAGGTCGGCGACATCGTGGCCGCCATGCTCGACGGCGAGGCGACCGTGAAGACCTACCGCCGCCGCGACGGGCACGTCTGGCTGATGCCGCAGAACCCGGCCTTCGACCCCATTCCCGGCGACGACGCCACCATCATGGGTCGCGTGGTCGCCGTGCTGCGCCGGATCTGACACCCGGACGGGTGACCGCCACCGGGCGGTCACCCGTCCGCCACGCGTCAGTACCGGTCGCCCCGGTGCTCCCGGCCACCCGAGACCGGCCCGTACTGGCCCCGGTCGTCGTAGCCGCCGTCGCCCCGCCGGCCACGCGAATCGCCGTAGCCCGGCTCCCGGCGTGGTGGCTCGGCCCGGCCGCCGTAGCCGCCGCCCTGCTGCCCACCGCCGTAGCCGCCCCCACTCTGCGGAGCGCCACCGTAGACGCCGCCGCCCTGCGGCCGGCCACCGCCGCCCCGCGGGCCGCCGCCGTAGACGCCACCACGTCCCGGGCCGTCCTGGGGACGGTCACCACGCCGACCGCCGCCGTCCTGAGGACGACCGCCGCCGTACACGCCGCCGGCGCCCGGGCGGCCGGCGCCGCCGTCCACCGGGGCGCCCCCGTAGACCCCACCGCTGCCGCCGTAGACGCCGCCCGGCGCGCCACCCGCGTCGGGCCGGTTGCTGCCGGACGCCGGGAAGCCGCCGTTCACGGCGACCTCGTCGTCCCGCCCGGCCGGCTCCGCCGGCCGCGGCTTGTTCCGGGACCGCATGATCCCGAAGATGCCGGCGCCGACCATCAGGGCACCGATCACGCCCACCGCGGCGATCAGATACGTGATCTCGTCGAGGGAGAGCCCCTCCAGCCAGGACTTCTCGGCCGACGGCTTCGGCGGGTCCGCGCCCGCGTTCGTCAACGCCTCCGCGCCCGTGGTCGACGGGGTGTAACTGAGGATCTCCACCGGCTCGGTGGCGTCCAGCAGGCCGACGTCGGAGACCGTGACGAAGGTCTTGCCGTCCGCGGTGTACGAGATCGCCTCGCCGAACACGTCGGCGAGCGGCGTCACCTTCGGCGTGCCCTTGGTCAGCGCACCGACGATGTCGCCGTTCGCGACGTCGTACTCGAAGGCGTCGGCGTAGGTGCGCAGGACGACCTTGCTGCCGTCGGGCGAGCGGGCCGCGCCGGTGATCGTCATCCGCCCGGGCGCGCCCAGCTTGTTGTCCGTGTTCGTCTTGGGGACCGTCACCTCGCCGACCTTCTCCATCGGCACCGGCGGGGTGTCACCCGACTTGAGCTCGGCCGTGGGCTTGAAGATCTCCGCCTTGCCCGACGGGTCCTTGGTGATGACCAGCGGCAGGTTGTCGTCCCCGACGAGCAGCGCCTCGGCATCGTGCGGCTTCTGCTCCGGGTACGACAGCCGGTGCAGCACCGGCCGCTTCTTGCCGCTCAGCGGCATGGTCCAGACGGCGACCCGCTCCCGGCGGGTCTTGCTGGTGGCGTTGTCCCCGATGTCGGCGATCCAGAGCGTCTGCTTGTCCGGCCCGAGGGCCAGGTCCTCGGTGTCGTACGGCCCCTGCTCGGTGTAGGAGACCGGCTCCTTCGCGATGGCGCATTTGCTGTTGAGGTAGAAGACCTTCTTGTGGCTGTCGTCTTTGCTGCCGTCGTCGATCACGACGTAACCGGTGCTGGTGGCCACCAGCCCGGACAGCTCGCGCAGCCGTTTGTCTTCGACCGTGCACTTCTTCTTGGGAGCCGCAGCCAGCACGGGGGCCACGGCGGGAGCCGCCGCGGCGAGCCCGGCGGGCGCCACGACCGCGCCGATCAGACTGAGCGCGATGGTGACCGAGGAAACAGCGTGCCGCATGGCGCCAAGTGTCGCACGACGCGGGTTTCGGGCGGGTGACGCCGGACGGCTCAGCCGCCGACGCCGACCCGCTCGTCCGTGGTGAGCCGGTCCCCCGCCCGATACGGCGCCAGCTCCGCGGCCAGCGCCTGACCGACGCGAACGTGCAGCAGGGTGCCCTCGGGCAGGTGCGCGGCGCTCAGCACCTCGCCCTGCCGGTGCACCCGGGCCACCAGGTCGCCCCGGTCGTACGGGAGCACCGCGCGGACCTCGACTGCCGGGCGGGGCAGCCGCTGCTCGACCGCCTCGCGCAGCCCGTCCAGCCCGCGCCCGCTGTGGGCGGAGACGAAGACCGCCTCGGGCCAGAGCCGCTTGAGCCGCAGCAGCGTCTCCTCGTCGGCCGCGTCGGTCTTGTTGACCACCAGCAGCTCGGGCAGCCGGTCGGCGCCCACCTCGGCGAGCACCTCACGGACCGCCCGGACCTGCTCCTCCGGATCCGGGTGGGTGCCGTCGACCACGTGCACCACCAGGTCGGCGTCGGCGACCTCCTCCAGCGTCGAACGGAACGCCTCGACGATCTGGTGTGGCAGGTGCCGGACGAACCCGACCGTGTCGGAGAAGGTGTAGAGCCGCCCGTCGGACGTGGTGGCCCTGCGGGTGGTCGGGTCCAGGGTGGCGAACAGCGCGTTCTCCACCAGCACGCCCGCCCCGGTCAGGCGGTTGAGCAGGCTGGACTTGCCGGCGTTGGTGTAGCCGGCGATGGCCACCGCGGGCACCGCGTTGCGGGAACGGCGGGCGCGCTTGGTCTGGCGTACCGTCGTCATGCTCTTGATCTCGCGGCGCAGCCGCGCGATCCGGTGCCGGATCCGACGCCGGTCGGTCTCGAGCTTGGTCTCACCGGGACCACGCAGACCCACGCCACCGCCGGCGCCGCCACCCCGGCCGCTACCGCCGGTCTGCCGGGAGAGGGTCTCACCCCAACCGCGCAGCCGCGGCAGCAGGTATTCGAGCTGGGCCAGCTCGACCTGCGCCTTACCTTCGCGGCTCTTGGCGTGCTGGGCGAAGATGTCGAGGATCAGCGCGGTCCGGTCGACCACCTTGACCTTGGTGCGTTGCTCCAGGTTGCGCAGCTGCGACGGGGACAGCTCACCGTCGCAGATCACCGTGTCGGCCCCGGTGGAGAGCACCACCGCACCGAGGTCGTCGACCTTGCCGCGACCGACGTACGTGGCCGGGTCCGGCCGGTTGCGCCGCTGGATCAGCCCTTCGAGCACCTGCGAACCAGCCGTCTCGGCCAGCGCCGCCAGCTCGGTGAGGCTGTTCTCGGCGTCCTCCTGGGTCCCCTCGGTCCAGACCCCCACCAGGACGACCCGCTCCAGCCGCAGCTGGCGGTACTCGACCTCGGTGATGTCGGTGAGTTCGGTGGAGAGGCCGGGGACCCGCCGCAGCGCCTGCCGTTCGGACAGCTCGAACTCGCCGGTGGTGGCGTCGAACTCGTCGTCGGTGTGAGGGAGGGAGGTCTCCTGCTCGCGCAAACTGCGTCTCCTGTCCGTTATGCCCTACGCCGGGGGATTTCCAGCGCGTATCAGCAATCCTGACATGTGCCAACGCCCGATGCACCTGCTATATGCCCGTGGCGCTACCCACCGGTAGCGGGGGCGGATGCCGGCGGACCAGGGCAGGCGAGTAGAAATGCCAGTCGAGCCGCTCAGTGCTGACGGAGGAGTTCTCGTGGCCAACACCCGACTGCCGAGTGCCGGATTCTCGATCACGATCCGGATCGCGGTCCCCGCGGACGCCTCCTCCATCGGCCGGCTGACCACCGCGGCGGGCGAGGCGGGCGCCATCGTCACGGCGCTCGACGTGGTCGACTCCGACCCGGCCCACGTGATCGTCGACCTCACCTGCGACACCGCCGACGCGAACCACGCCGACCAGGTGGTCGACGCGCTGACCGCACTCGACGGGGTGGACGTCCGCAAGGTGTCCGACCGGACGTTCCTGCTGCACCTGGGTGGCAAGATCGAGGTCAGCTCGAAGGTCGCGCTGCGCACCCGGGACGAGCTGTCCCGCGCGTACACCCCGGGGGTGGCCCGGGTCTGCCAGGCGATCGCCGAGAACCCGGCCGACGCCCGCCGGCTCACCATCAAGCGGAACACCGTCGCCGTGGTCAGCGACGGCTCCGCCGTGCTCGGCCTGGGCAATCTCGGGCCGGCCGCCTCGCTGCCGGTGATGGAGGGCAAGGCGGCGCTGTTCAAGCGCTTCGGCGGGGTGGACGCCTGGCCGGTGGTGCTGGACACCCAGGACACCGACGAGATCGTCTCGATCGTGAAGGCGATCGCGCCCGCGTACGGCGGGATCAACCTGGAGGACATCGCCGCGCCGCGCTGCTTCGAGATCGAGGCCCGGCTGCGCGAGGCGCTGGACATCCCGGTCTTCCACGACGACCAGCACGGCACCGCGATCTGCGTGCTGGCCGCGCTGACCAACGCGCTGCGCGTCGTGGGCAAGCAGCTCGCGGACGTCCGGGTGGTCGTCTCCGGCGCGGGCGCGGCCGGCACGGCGATCATGAAGCTGCTGCTCCGGCAGGGTGTGGGCGACATCATCGCATGCGACCGGCAGGGCGCCCTGCACCGCGGACTCACCGGCCTCAACCCGGCCTGGCAGTGGCTGGCGGAGCACACCAACCGGGACAACTACGCCGGCGACCTGCGCGGGGCGGTCCGCGACGCGGACGTCTTCATCGGGGTGAGCGCGCCGAACCTGCTCACCGGCGACGACATCGCCACCATGGCCAAGGACGCGATCGTGTTCGCGCTGGCCAACCCGGATCCGGAGGTCGACCCGCGAGAGGCGCGCAAGCACGCCGCGGTGGTCGCCACCGGGCGCTCGGACCAGCCGAACCAGATCAACAACGTACTGGCCTTCCCGGGCGTCTTCCGCGGCATGCTCGACGCGCACGCCGAGGAGTTCACCGAGGAGATGGCCATCGCCGCGGCCCGGGCCATCGCGGACGTGGTCGGCGAGGACAAGATCAACCCGACGGTGATCGTGCCGAGCGTCTTCGACTCGCGGGTCGCCCCGGCGGTCGCGGCGGCGGTCCGCGCCGCCGCGCAGAACCCCAGCGCGACGCCCCCGCCGGCCGCCGACCCCGGCCCGGCCGACCTTCCGGAGATCGCCGCCAACGCCAGCGCCACCCCCTGACCTGCGGCCATCCACGGGCCGCGGAGCATGCTTCCGCACCCGTCCCGGCCCACCCCGCCGCCCGCACCACGGGTCACGCCCACAGGTTCTGGCGGTCAGGGCCGCCCGGCACCCGGCTCACCGGCGAGGAGCGCGGGGACTGCGGTGCCCGCCTGCACCCGTGCCCGCCTGCACCCGTGCCCGCGTGCGCCCGTGTCCGCATGTGCCCGCCTGCGCCCGGTGCCGGCGTGCGCCCGCCCGCGCCTGGTGCCCGCCCGCGCCGGCGGGTCGCAGTCACCCGGACCTTGCCCCGAGAGCGATATGCCTCAGCGGCATGAATATGACTCTGAGGCATATCGCTGAACAATCTTCTGCCTCCCGCTCGGAGCCGCGGCTGTCGCCGCCGGTCGCGGACGACGGCCGCGAGCGAGAGGCCGCGAGCGGGGCAGGCGGCAGGCGGCGGCGAAGGACAGCCGGCGGGCGGCAGGGGCGGCGTCCGTCAGGGGTGCAGAGCGGCCAGGATGACCTGGCCGGTGGCGACCAGGACCGCCGGTCCGGAGAGCCAGCAGGAGTCGTCGGTCACGGTCACCGTGAGGCGGCCACCGGGGACGTCCACGGTCACCGTGCCGGTGTCCCGGCCGGCGTCGCGCAGCGCGACCGCGGCGACCGCGCAGGTGCCGGTGCCGCAGGACAGCGTCTCGGCGGAGCCGCGCTCGTAGACCCGCATCAGCACGTGCCCGTCGGTGCCGTCCACCGGCTCGCCGGGGGTGGTGAACTCGACGTTCACCCCAGACGGGAAGACCGCCGGGTCGACGTCGGGGGCCCGGGTGAGGTCGAGGCCGGGCAGCGCCAGTCCGGCGGGCACGGCGCAGACCAGGTGCGGATTGCCGACGTCCACCGCCGCGCCGGCCAGGGTCAGCTCGCCCAGGGTCGCGGTGGCCGTGCCGTACAGCTGGGGACGCCGCATCTCGACGGCGACGTCCGCACCCTCGACCCGCGCGCGCACGACTCCGGCCCGGGTGGCCACCGGCAGCGCGGCGTCCCCCAGGGTGACCAGCCCGGTCTCCAGCAGGTAGCGGACGAAGACCCGGGCCCCGTTGCCGCACATCTCCGCGAACGAGCCGTCGGAGTTCCAGTAGTCCATGAACCACTCGGCCTCACCGGCCAGCGCGGCGCCCTCCGGGTGCTTGGCGGCCCGCACCACGCGCAGCACGCCGTCCCCGCCGATCCCGCGCCGCCGGTCGCAGAGCGCGGCGACCAGCCCGGGCGTCAGGTCGAGCGCGCCGTCCGGATCGGGCAGGATCACGAAGTCGTTGCCGGTGCCATGGCCCTTGGTGAACTCCACGCCCCCATCATTGCCGATGCTCGGCGACCACCCGCAGCGCAGTGTCGACAAAAGAAGCCGAGGCCGGGTTCAGCCACTGGATCCGCGGGTCGCGGCGGAACCAGGAGCGCTGCCGGCGGACGAACCGGCGGGTGGCCCGGATCGTCTCGTCGTGCGCCTCGGTCTCGGTCAGCTCCCCGGCCAGGAAGCGCAGCACCTGCTGGTAGCCGAGCGCCCGGCTGGCGGTACGCCCCTCGGGCAGGCCGTGCCCGACCAGGGTCCGCACCTCGGCGACCAGGCCGTCCGCCCACATCCGGTCGACCCGCAGCGCGATCCGCTCGTCCAGCAGCGCCGTGGCCAGATCCACCCCGAGCTGCACCGACGGGTAGTAAGGCGTCGGCTCGGGCAGCGCGGCGGTGAACGGCGCCCCGGTGAGCTCGATCACCTCCAGGGCCCGGACGATCCGCCGGCCGTTGCTCGGCAGGATGCCGGCCGCCGCCACCGGATCGGCCGCCTTCAGCCGGTCGTACAGCGGGGCCGGGCCGGCCGCGGCCAGCTCCGCCTCCAGCCGCTCACGCACCGCCGGGTCGGTGCCGGGAAACTCGAACTGCTCCAGCACCGCCCGCACGTAGAGGCCGGAGCCGCCGACCAGCAACGGCACCTTCCCCCGAGCCAGGATGCCGTCGACCGCCGCGCGGGCCAGCTTCTGGTACTCCGCGACGCTGGCCGGCTCGGTGACCTCCCAGATGTCGAGCAGGTGATGCGGCACACCCTCCCGCTCGGCGGGGGTCAGCTTCGCGGTGCCGATGTCCATGCCCCGGTAGAGCTGCATCGAGTCCGCGTTGACCACCTCGCCGTCGAGGACGTGCGCGAGGGCGATGCTCAGCGCCGACTTCCCGGCCGCGGTCGGCCCGACCACGGCCACCACGGTGCCGGTCATGCCCGCTCCCAGTTCGCCACGAAGTAGGCAACGCCGTAGGGAGCCTGGTAGTAGCCGAGGTCGCCCCGCCAGTCGCCGCCCGCCGCGCGGACCGCGCCGGCCAACACCTGCCAGGGCGCCCGCCCGGCGACCTTCAGCTCCGCCGACAGCCCCGGGTCCAGGCCGAGCAGGACCTCCGTGTCCACGTCGGCCAGGGCCCGGGCCACCCCGTCGTCGTACGCCTCGGCGCGCGGGTCGTCGTAGCCGGGAGCCTTGATCCCCCGGCACGCCGACCCGTCCCCCATGACCAGCAGCGCCCACGGCTGGTCCGCGGACCCCATCCGGGCCCCGCCGGTGGCGCAGTCCTCGGCCGGCTCGTCGGACGCGACGGACACCATCCGCCAGCTGACCGGGCGCGTCTCGTCCGGGTACACGCGGCTCAGCAGCCAGGCCCCGACGAGCAGGCTCAGCGGTAGCCCGTCCGTGCCGACGCCGCCGTCCGGACGCCGGCCCAGGCTGACCCTCCAGGGCACTCCCCACGGCGCGAAAGTGCCTCGGTACGGAGCGTCGAGATCGGTCGTGCGGTCGCCACTTCCCACCACCACGACCGTGCGCGCGCCGGAGGCGTAGAGCCGGGCGACGGCGGCGTCGCAGGCGGCGCGGAGGTGGTCCAGCTCACCGGCGGCGACGCCGGCGGCCTCGGGCACTAGCAGGGGAGGGTGGGGACAGACGGCGGCGGCGACCAGTGGCACGGGTCCAACCTATCCGTATCCCCCGGTGCGTCCCCGCGCCGATCCGGTCATCGAGGCGCTACGACACCGTATGGTCACGGTCGACGACAGGCGCTCGACACGGACGGGGGCGGACCTGTGACAATGCCGGGAGTAACTTTGCTGCGCCGTGGCGGCGATCGAGGGGGCAGTCCCGTCGACGCCGGGAGAACGAGGATGGGCACATGAGCGACTGGACTGCCTTCGGACGGGTGGACGCGGACGGCACCGTCTACGTCAAGACCGCCGAGGGCGAGCGGGTGGTCGGATCCTGGCAGGCGGGGGCCCCGGAGGAAGGGCTGGCCCATTTCGCCCGACGCTTCGCCGACCTGGTGACGGAGGTGGACCTGACCGAGGCCCGGCTCAACTCGGGCGCGGCGGACGCCGGCCACTCGCTGGCCACCGTCCGGCGGATCCGCGCCTCGCTGGCCGAGGCACACGTGGTCGGCGACATCGACGCGCTGGCCGCCCGCCTCGACAAGCTGGCCACGGTGGCCGAGGAGAAGGCCGGCGAGGCCAAGGCGGCCCGGGAGGCCGCCCGAGGCGAGGCCCTGGCCCGCAAGACCGCCCTGGTGGAGGAGGCGGAGAAGCTGGCCGCCGAGTCGACCGGCTGGAAGACCGCCGGGGACCGGCTCAAGGAGATCCTCGACGAGTGGAAGACCATCCGCGGGGTCGACAAGAAGACCGACGGTGAGCTGTGGAAGCGGTTCGCCGCGGCGCGCGACTCGTTCACCCGCCGCCGGGGCGCCCACTTCGCCTCCCTTGACCAGCAGCGCAAGCAGGCGCAGGCGGTCAAGGAGGAGCTGGTCGCCGAGGCCGAGAAGCTGAAGGACTCCTCGGACTGGGCGGTCACCGCTGGCCAGCTCAAGGACCTGATGGCCCAGTGGAAGGCTGCCCCACGGGCGTCCAAGGAGGCCGAGCAGAAGCTCTGGGAGCGGTTCCGCGCGGCGCAGGACAACTTCTTCACCCGGCGCAGCGAGGTCTTCTCCGCCCGGGACAACGAGCAGCGGGCCAACCTGGAGCGCAAGCAGGCCCTGCTCGCCGAGGCCGAGGCGCTCGACGTCGACGCCGACCCGAAGGGCGCCCAGGCGAAGCTGCGGGAGATCCAGGCACAGTGGCACGAGGCCGGCCGGGTGCCCCGCGACGCGGCCGCCGGGCTGGAGCGCCGGCTGCGCGCCGTGGACGACAAGGTCCGCGAGGTCATGGACTCGGCGTGGCGACGGACCAGCAAGGAAGACAGCCCGCTGCTCGCGCAGATGCGGGCGCAGGTCGCCGAGGCCGAGGAGCGGCTGGCCCGCGCCCAGGCCGCCGGGGACGCCCGCCGGATCAAGGAGGCCGAGCAGGCGCTCGCCTCGAAGCGGCAGTTCCTCCAGCTGGCCGAGCAGACCAGCTGACCTGACCCACCCTCGGCAGCCCCCGGTCCCGTGCGGGACCGGGGGCTGCCGCGTGTTGACGCATCGAGGCGAGCTGATCAGAATAGGCGGCGGAGCCAGGTTCCGACACCGGCACGAGGGCACCGACGGCTGATCCCGCCGTCGGAGATCGCCGGTGCTCCCCCGCGAGTGGCCGTCCACGTGACCGGCCCGGCGCGCACCGTCCGCGTACGCGATGACGAGCGGGCCGTCTCTCCTGGTCTCACCGCCCGCGGCGCCTTTGCGGCACGGGCATCCGAAGTGGAGCACCCATGCACCGACCCTCCGCCCTCGGCGGCGCGCTCGCCGCGCTCGCCACCGCCGCGGCCGGCGTCCTCGTCGCCGCCGCCGTCAGCACCACCCCGGCCGCCGCCGCCACCGGCGGGACCGGCACCGGCTACCTGCACACCAGCGGCAACAAGATCGTCGACAGCACGGGGGCCACCGTCCGGCTCACCGGCATCAACTGGTTCGGCATGGAGACCGACAACAGGACCTTCCACGGTCTGTGGTCGAGCAACCCGTGGCGCAGCCAGCTCGACACCATGGCCCGACTGGGCTACAACACCTTGCGCATCCCGTACTCGAACGACGCGCTGAAGCCGGGCGCGACGGCCACCGGGATCAACGACTACGTCAACCCGGACCTGGTCGGGCTCTCGCCGTTGCAGATCCTCGACAGGGTCATCGACTACACCGGCAGCAAGGGGATGCGGGTCATCCTGGACCGGCACCGGCCCACCTCGGCCGGGCAGTCGCCGCTCTGGTACACGTCGGGCGTCTCGGAGGCGACCTGGATCGCGGACTGGAAGACGCTCGCCCAGCGGTACGCGAACAACCCCACGGTGATCGGAGCGGACCTGCACAACGAGCCGCACGCCGAGGGCACCAACCCGGCGGCCACCGGCGCCTGCTGGGGCTGCGGCGACACCGCCCGGGACTGGCGGCTGGCCGCCGAGCGGGCCGGCAACGCGATCCTCGGGGTGCAGCCGAACTGGCTGATCTTCGTGGAGGGGGTGAGCTGCCCCAGCGGCGGCCTGTCGAACGTCTGGGACGGCGACCCCAGCAACGACGAGGATTGCGGCTGGTGGGGCGGCAACCTCTCCAGGGCCGGCCAGTTCCCGGTCCGGCTGAACGTGGCCAACCGGCTGGTCTACTCGCCGCACGAGTACGCCACCTCGGTCTACCACCAGGCCTGGTTCGACGACCCGACCTACCCGGCGAACATGCCGGGGATCTGGGACAAGTACTGGGGCTACCTCTACAAGCAGAACATCGCGCCGATCATGATGGGCGAGTTCGGCACCACGCTCCAGGACCCGAAGGACAAGGTCTGGCTGCAGAACCTGATGGCGTACACCGGGACCGGGGTGACCGGGATGTCCTTCACCTACTGGTCGTGGAACCCGAACTCGGGTGACACCGGCGGCATCGCCAACGACGACTGGACCACCATCAACCAGGCCAAGCAGGACATCCTCCAGCCGTACCTGATCCCACCGGTGGGCGGCGGCGGCAACCCGACGCCGACCCCGACCGTGACCTCCTCGCCGTCGCCGTCGCCGACCTCGCCGTCGCCGTCGCCGACCACACCGGCCCCGAGCGGGGGCTGCACGGCGACCTACAAGCAGGTCAACGCGTGGCAGGGCGGCTTCCAGGGTGAGCTGACGGTGAAGAACACCGGCACCGGCACGGTGAACCCGTGGTCGGTCACCTGGGCCTGGCCGTCCGGGGTGACGCTGGCCAGCGGCTGGAACGCCACCGTGAGGCAGTCCGGCACCACGGTCACCGCCGCCGCCCCCGACTGGGCGAAGTCGCTCGCGGCGGGAGCGTCGGTGACGATCGGCTTCACCGCCAACGGCGCGGCGTCCGCGCCCGGCTCGGTGCAGCTGAACGGCACCGCCTGCTGATCGTCGGGCAGCGGCCAGACCGGTGGCAGCGTGCAGAGCATCCCGTACTCGTACACCCTCGACAGCGCGAGCAGCGTCAAGTCGATCGTGACGGGCGGGGGGGGGGGGGGGGGGGGGAA